>WFOP01000402.1 GCA_015487985.1 Hyphomicrobiales bacterium | reverse complement strand
TTCCTGAAGAGGACATTGTGGAAAAATGGCGTCTGCAACCGGGTAAAATGCTGGTCATCAACCTCAAGGAGGGGCGCATTGTTGCCGATGCGGAAATCAAACAGACACTGGCGGAAAAAAATCCCTATTCCAAATGGCTGGCCCGCACCCAGATTGTGCTCGAAGACCTGCCCGATGTTCCAGCAGAATCCGCCAAAACCTTTGAAAGCCTGTTGGATCGCCAACAGGCCTTTGGATATACGCAGGAAGACATCAAAATCCTTCTGACCCCGATGGGCAGCACGGGACAGGAACCCATTGGCTCCATGGGAACAGACACCCCCCTGTCGGCGCTCTCGGATCGCCCCAAATTGCTTTATTCCTATTTCAAGCAGAATTTTGCGCAAGTCACCAATCCTCCCATCGACCCCATTCGTGAAGAATCCGTGATGAGCCTGGTGTCTTTCATTGGTCCCCGACCCAATATTTTTGACCTGAAGGGCCTCTCGCGCGTCAAACGCCTTGAAGTGCGTCAGCCGATCCTGACCAACGAGGATCTGGAAAAAATCCGCACCATCGGCGATATTGCCGACAATCAGTTCTGCACGGCAACGCTCGATATCACCTATTCATCCGAAAAAGGCGCCGCAGGCATGGACAATGCCTTAAGCGACCTGATGAAGGTGGCCGAGGCCAGAGTGCGCGAAGGGCACAATATCATTATCCTTTCCGACCGGCTGGTGCGGGCCAACCGCATTGCCATCCCGGCCCTTTTGGCAACCGCCGCCGTGCATCATCACCTGATTCGCAAGGGCCTGCGCACTTCCGCCGGGCTTGTTGTGGAAACCGGCGAAGCACGCGAAGTGCACCATTTTGCAGTTCTGGCGGGTTATGGGGCCGAAGCCATCAATCCTTATCTGGCCTTTGAAACCCTCTCCGCGATGCAGGCGGAAGGCAAACTGCCCCCCGAAGTGGACGAAAAAGAAGTCGTCCAGCGCTATATCAAAGCCGTGGGGAAGGGCCTGCTCAAAATCATGTCCAAAATGGGCATTTCAACCTACCAGTCCTATTGTGGCGCGCAAATTTTTGACGCTGTTGGCCTGTCGGAAGAATTCATCAAACGTTTCTTTTTCGGAACCGCCTCCACCATTGAAGGGGTCGGTCTTGAACAGGTTGCCAACGAAACCGAACGGCGTCACCGCTGGGCGTTTGGCGGCAAAATGTCCATGCGACGCAGCCTGGAAGTGGGAGGGGAATATGCCCTGCGCACGCGCGGCGAAGCCCACGCATGGAACGCCAGCACGGTTTCAAACCTTCAGCACGCGGTCCGGGCAGAATCATGGGAACATTATCGCGATTTTGCAAACCATATAAACGCCAGCGATGAAGCGTTGCTCAATATCCGCTCGCTATTCCGCATCAAAAGCGCCAAAGAGCTGGGTCGCAAACCAATTCCCCTCGAAAAGGTTGAACCTGCCAGGGAAATCGTCAAACGTTTCGCTACCGGGGCCATGTCCTTTGGTTCCATCTCCCGCGAAGCCCATACCAGCATGGCCATTGCCATGAACGAACTTGGCGGCAAATCCAACACGGGCGAGGGGGGCGAAGAGCCAGACCGGTTTGTCCCGAAGAAGAATGGCACCTCGGAACGCTCCGCCATCAAACAGGTGGCCTCGGGTCGCTTTGGCGTCACAACTGAATATCTGGCCAATGCGGACATGATCCAGATTAAAATGGCGCAAGGGGCAAAGCCGGGCGAAGGGGGGCAATTACCCGGCCACAAAGTGGATGCGGTCATTGCCAAAGTGCGCCATTCAACCCAAGGGGTGGGGCTGATTTCTCCACCACCGCACCATGACATTTATTCCATCGAAGACCTTGCCCAACTGATTTATGACCTGAAAAACGTCAACCCAAAAGCCGAAGTTTCTGTGAAACTGGTATCTGAAGTGGGCGTTGGCACCGTGGCCGCCGGCGTCACCAAGGCGCGCGCCGACCATATTACCATTTCCGGCTTTGACGGGGGCACAGGGGCCTCCCCCCTCACCTCCATCAAACATGCCGGCTCACCCTGGGAAATCGGCCTGGCCGAAACTCACCAGACCCTGGTAATGAACAAATTGCGTTCACGGGTTGCCCTTCAGGTGGATGGCGGTCTTAAAACCGGTCGGGACGTGGTCATTGGCGCATTGCTTGGGGCCGATGAATTCGGCTTTGCAACCGCCCCCCTGATTGCGGCGGGCTGTATTATGATGCGCAAATGCCATCTCAATACCTGCCCCGTTGGTGTTGCCACGCAAGACCCGGTATTGCGCCGCCGCTTCACCGGCAAACCCGAACACATTATCAACTATTTCTTTTTTGTGGCAGAAGAAGCCCGTCAGATCATGGCCGATCTGGGCTTTGCCACCATTGATGAAATGGTGGGCCAGATTCAAGTGCTGGATCATAAAGAGGCCGCTCGGCACAGCAAGGCTGAAGGGCTGGATTTCTCAAAACTGTTCTTTGATCCTGAAATGGGTCCCGAAGTGGGCATCTATCATACGCAAATTCAGGACCATCATCTGGAGAATGTTCTGGATCGTACCCTCATCGAACAGGCAGCCCCCGCGCTGAACAACAGGCAGGCTGTTCAAATCGTAACGGACGTGAACAACACCAACCGCACGGTCGGCACCATGCTTTCAGGCACCGTTGCGACTGAATTTGGTCATGAAGGCCTGCCCGATGACACCATTCACATCAAACTGAACGGCACAGCAGGCCAATCCTTTGGTGCCTGGGTCGCCCGGGGAATAACGCTGGAACTTGAAGGGGAGGCAAACGATTATGTGGGCAAGGGCCTTTCCGGGGGACGCCTGATTGTTTATCCGGCTAAAAAGGCCAAGCACATCGTTCCTGAAAAATCCATTATCGTTGGCAACACCGTTCTTTATGGCGCTATCGAGGGGGAATGCTATTTCCGGGGCGTCGCCGGAGAGCGCTTTGCCGTGCGCAATTCAGGCGCTGTAGCCGTAGTTGAGGGCGTCGGGGATCACGGGTGCGAATATATGACCGGGGGCGTTGTTGCCGTTCTTGGGGGCACGGGGCGCAATTTTGCCGCCGGCATGTCCGGGGGCATCGCCTATGTGCTGGACGAAAGCGGCACTTTTTCCAAACGCTGCAACATGTCCATGGTGGAACTCGAACCCGTTCCTGAAGAGGAGGAATTGCTGGAAAAACATCACCATCAGGTTGGTGACCTTGCCCATAAGGGCCGGGTGGATGTTTCAAGCGACATGACCCGATATGATGAAGAGCGCCTGCATCAGCTGATTTCAAATCACCTGCGTTACACGGGCTCGACCCGCGCCAAAAATATTCTGGACGACTGGGAAACCTATCGCCCCAAATTTGTAAAAGTCATGCCGGTTGAATATCGCCGGGCACTGCTGGAAATCGAACAGGCCGCCCTTGATCGTCAGGAAAGCCAATCCAAGCTGGCAGCGAAAGAATAAGGAGAAGTCATTATGGGAAAAGTCACAGGATTTCTCGAGATCGACCGGCAGGACCGCAAATATCGCTCCGCCTCGGACCGTATTCGCAATTATAAGGAATTTGTCATTCCTCAGGCCAGCAAAGAATTGCGCAATCAGGCGGCAAGGTGCATGGATTGCGGCATTCCTTTTTGCCATGATTCAGAGGGACAACGCGGCTGTCCGGTCAACAACCAAATCCCCGACTGGAATGATCTGGTTTACAACGGCAAATGGAAACAGGCCTCCATCAACCTGCATTCCACCAACAATTTCCCCGAATTTACCGGGCGCATTTGCCCCGCCCCCTGCGAAGCGTCCTGCACCCTCAATATTATCGACGAACCGGTGACCATCAAGTCCATTGAATGCGCCATAGTTGACCGCGCCTGGCGAAAGGGCTGGATCCGCCCTGAAATCGCGCGGGAAAAAACCGGGAAGAAAGTCGCCATCATTGGTGCCGGTCCCGCCGGAATGGCCTGTGCACAACAACTGGCCCGCGCCGGGCATCAGGTGCATTTGTATGAAAAAAATGCCAAGGCAGGGGGCCTGCTGCGCTACGGCATTCCTGATTTCAAAATGGAAAAACATCACATTGACGACCGGGTTACCCAAATGGAACTGGAGGGCGTCACTTTCCACTATAA
>WFOP01000401.1 GCA_015487985.1 Hyphomicrobiales bacterium | reverse complement strand
GAATAAGGTCTTCCCCCTCACCCACACAGCCCGCCAGCGCCGCTTCGCTTTGGATGACTTTTCGCGCCGGATGGTCGATGGCCAGAGACAAAACCGCACTCACCTGCCCGCTTTCCGCCCCCTTGCGCACCAGGCTTTGGTCTCCGCGCCCACCAAGGGCCAGAGTCAGGGCATCAAGCAAAATGGACTTTCCCGCCCCGGTTTCCCCGGTTAACACGCTTAGCCCATGGCCAAACTGCAAATCCAGACGATCAATCAAAACAATGTTGCGAACAGAAAGTGCCGTTAACATAGGTGCAAATTCATCCAGTTTGTTGTGTCGCACAAAGACAAACGAATCTTGCGATTCATGCGTCGCCTAACAATTTGGGATATTATCTGCCTGAGGAACAAAAAGTAAACAGTTTATAGAAGTCATGAGAAAACTAGCTTTGTTCCAACTGCAAAGCCCCGTCGATTGACGTCCCCGCAATTGCTTCGGGTTTGGCCCCCACCTGCTGAAGAAGTTCGTAAGACAGGTTGTACCAGGAACTTGAGGGATAGTTCAGCCCGAGCACAGCCGCCGCTGATTGTGCTTCCCCCACCAGCCCCAGTTTCAGATAGCCTTCGGTCAAACGATAAAGGGCTTCTTCAATGTGAGAGGATGTCTGATATTTGTCCACAACCACACGAAAACGATTGATGGCCGCAGTGTTTTGACCGTTGCCAAGGTAATAGCGCCCAACCGACATTTCTTTGCCCGCCAGTTGATCAAATGCCACGCGCATATTTTCGCGGCTTTCATTGACATATTCTGAATTAGGGAAACTTGAAATCAACCTGCGATAAGTATCAATCGCATCCTGCGCCAGTTGTTGATCCCGTGTAATATCCTTGATCTGGGCAAAATAAGAGGTGCCCTGAAGATAAAGAATATAATCAACCTCTGGAGAGGAGGGATAAAGCGCCAGATATCGCTCGGCTGCCAAAACGGCCTTTTCATAGGAACCGGTACGGAAATTTGCATACACCGTCATCAGTTTGGATTTTTCCGCATACTGGGAATAAGGGTGCTGCCGTTCCAGTTTCTCAAGTGTTCTAAGAGCGGTGGCAAAATACTGACGGTCCATGTCAGCCAAGGCACTGGTATAAAGCTCCTCCGGGGGAATAATTTCCTCTTCCTCGATTTTTGGTGGACCAAAGAGGTTAAATCCGCTGCAACCCGCCAAAACCAGAGAGAAAAACACCACACCCAAAATCTGGGCAGCAACTTGTTTAAGTCTGCCCAACGTATCTGCCTGGCTTATCTGTTTCACGAGCTGAACATTCCTTAAAACTGTGTGGCAACAAACGGCGCAACCATTTGCGGTGCGCGCAATCTGTTACAAAGATGGCCTAAATGTCAATTGGATCAAAACTGTGGCACCAGTTTATGCTTAGCCAACCGAACGCAGATAGGGTGTAATTTCCAAATTCTGCGGCAAGTCATCAAGCGAGTCAAATGCCAACGGCAAATCATCCGCCAGAACAATTTCATAGTTTGCTTCATTTGCAAACAGGCTGGACAACACAAGTGCGTTAAGCGCATGACCACCTTTATAGGAACGGAACTTGCCATAAAGCGGCATCCCGCCAAGAGCCAGGTCACCCATTGCATCGAGCAGTTTGTGCCGGACAAACTCATCTTCATAGCGCAACGGTGCAGTGTTAAGGATTTTATCGTTTTCCAGTGCAATGGAATTTTCAAGCGATGAGCCAAGCGCAAACCCGGCCTGACGCAAAACCTGCGCATCTTTCATAAAGCCAAAAGTGCGCGCCCGTGATACATTTTCCACGTATTTTCGTGGTGTCCACTCAAAGATCATCCGCTGGCGACCGATCACCTTGTTATCAAAGTCAATTTCCAGATCCAGCGAGCGCCCGTTATAGGGTTCAAGCGCCGCAAATGAATCATTGCTGCGAACGGTAACTGTTCGAATTATTTTGACATATTTGCGCTTGGCCACCTGAACATCCAGGCCTTTTTCCACGATCGCATCAACAAACGGGGCCGCGCTACCGTCCATAATCGGGCATTCAGGACCATTCAAGGTGATAAACGCATTATCAATTCCCAGACCGCTAAGCGCGGAAATAACATGCTCGATTGTCGCAACGCTCACGGATTCCCCCAAGTCAACAGTCGTGCACAATGTTGTGCGCGTAACACGGGAAAAATCAACACCAACAGGCCCCACAATGCGCCCGTCTTCCATAATTCGCGATATCTGATACCCCGTATCAGCCGGGGCAGGATCGATGGTTAAGGTTACTGGATTGGCACTGTGAACACCAATGCCATCAAAACTAACAGAGCCGCCGAGCGTACACTGGCGCGCAGAAATTCTTTGCATACTCTAACCTCAAACTAACCATCCCAGAATCCTTTCTTAGCCAAAAAAAAACTGACGCGAAACCCCGCATCAGCTTTTCTTTACATTTTTTATTCAAAGCGACTTAAATTAGCCATGTTTTCGTAAGAAAGCGGGAATTTCCATCTGCTCCTCGGAAACTGCCCCACGGGATGTACGCCCCTGCCTGTCAAGGTTTCCACGTGCCCCCGGCTCGCTTTTGGGGGTGCGGTGATGAGCGGCGGGGGATTCTATTGCATTTCGTGCATCAATATCCTGCGCCATATCATTTTCTTTTTTCCCGTTCAAACTCAGCCCGACATTGCTTGCCAGACGTTTCAACAATGCCCGGGGGGCATTCATGGATTTGCTATCAGCCTCAGCCTGTTCAGCGTCGGCAATCACGCGCTGAGCAACTGCGGGAAGTTCATCGGTGCGCGGAATGCGCTTTGCCCCCTGCGGGCGCGTCGGGTTTTGGGGCACATATGCTGTGGGCTGAACGGGTTCTTCGGGCACAACCGGCTCTTCAATAGGTGTAGAAACAGAGGCTGCGGGCACAAAGGGCTCAACACTGACGTCACCGGGGGCATCCGAACCTGCAACATTGCTGGTTCGCGCCAGCACCGCGCTGGCCATTGCAGCTTCAAGCTGGTTGCCCACTTCTTCATTACTTGAAGCAAGCGCTGGAGCTGGCTCCGCACGTTTAACAGTAATCGGGGCGCGTTCGGCATGGGGCTGAACAGGGTCCATGGCCTGCACCATCGCCGCCTCTGTGCCTGTCGCAACAACAGAAACACGAATAGCCCCTTCAAGACTGTCATCAAAGGTCGCACCAAAAATCAGATTTGCTTCCGAGCCGACTTCTTCGCGCACCCGGCTGGCCGCCT
>WFOP01000400.1 GCA_015487985.1 Hyphomicrobiales bacterium | reverse complement strand
GCCCGGCGCCACCCTGGCGGACATCAAGTCGGTGCAAAGCCTCTCGGTGGCCCTTGGCCAGTGCCGAAATTTCATCCGCAAAAACAATCTTGTTGCCATCAATTCGGTTGATACCGCAGGGTCGGCCCGTGAAGTCGCTGAACTTAATGACAAGTCTCGCGCCGCCATCGCCTCCACGATTGCCGCAGATATTTATGGCCTTGATGTTATCGCTCAGAATATTGAAGACGCCAGCCACAACACCACCCGCTTTCTGGTTATGTCGCGCGAAAAACTGGAGGCAAAACCGGACGGGGACAATGTAAAAACCACCTTTGTTTTTCGTGTCCGCAACGTGCCCGCCGCCCTTTACAAGGCCATGGGGGGCTTTGCCACCAATTCCGTGAACATGCTCAAACTCGAAAGCTATATGATTGACGGCTCCTTCACCGCCACCCAGTTTTATGCCGATATCGGGGGCCACCCTGATGATGAAAACGTGCGTCTGGCGTTTGAGGAGCTTGGGTTCTTCACCGATTATTTCAAGATATTGGGGGTTTACCCGGCCGCAAGGAAATAGGGGGGAACTTGGCTATCCCCGGACAACCCCCTTGCAATCGTTTTCCTTTTACCCCAAATAACCCCTTAGGAAGGTTGGCGCGGACATATCTCTCGCCAACCGGGTCAGGTCCGGAAGGAAGCAGCCCCAACGAGTTTTGATATGGGTCGTTGTCAGCCTTCCGCTATGCTTTTAGACTGAACCAATGAAAGCAACCGATTCTCTCCCGTTTTACGCAACCGCCGGGGTTTAGCTGATGTCAGACACCCAGAACCCCGCCGAGCCTTATCTGGTTCTGGCACGCAAATACCGTCCGCTGGATTTTTCCGCCCTTATCGGGCAGGAGGCCATGGTGCAGACCTTTGCCAATGCGTTCAAGACCAACCGTATTCACCACGCGTTTATTCTGACCGGTGTGCGCGGGGTCGGTAAAACCACAACGGCGCGTATTCTGGCTCGTGCCTTTAACTATGAAGATGAAAACGGCAAGGCCCCGCGCCTCAACATCGAGCAGCCCGGCATTCACTGTCAGGCAATCATTGAGGGGCGTCATGTGGATGTCATTGAAATGGATGCCGCCTCAAATACCGGCATCGACGATATTCGTGAAATCATAGATTCGGTGAAATATGCCCCCGCAACGGCGCGCTATAAGGTCTATATTATCGACGAGGTGCATATGCTTTCCAAAGCCGCCTTTAACGGGTTGCTTAAAACCCTTGAAGAACCGCCCCCCTATGTGAAATTTATTTTCGCCACCACCGAAATCCGCAAAGTGCCCGTAACAGTGCTCTCGCGCTGCCAGCGATTTGATTTGCGCCGCATTACCCCTGAGGTGATGAACGATTATCTGGTTGAACTGCTGGGCAAGGAAAACATAGCTTTTGATCCCGATGCGCTCTCCATGATCGTGCGCGCCGGGGAAGGGTCGGTGCGCGACTGCCTCTCCCTGACCGATCAGGCAATTGCCCACGGGGATGGTAAGGTTGAAGCGACTTCTGTGCGCGATATGCTGGGGCTGGCCGACCGTTCGCTTTCCATTGATTTGTTTGTTGCCCTGCTGGGGGGCAAGGTGGCTGAGGCGTTGCAAATCACGCGCACCCTTTATGATGCGGGCACTGACCCCCAGGCAATCGCCGCTGATCTGGCCCAGTTCACCCATCTTGTTTCGCGCCTCAAAGTGGTCGCCGCCACCGCTGAAGACCCCTCTCTTACCCCCGATGAGCGCGAGCGCGGCGCCGAACTGGCGGATAAACTCGATATGCGGGTGCTAACGCGAACATGGCAGATTTTGCATACCGGTCTGAACGAAATCGCCCAGAGCACCAACGCAATTCAGGCGCTGGAAATGGTGTTGATCCGCCTGGCGCACGCGGCAGACCTGCCCACCCCCGATGAGTTGATTGAAAAACTCATGCGGGCGGAAACTTCCACCCCCGCGCAATCTGCCGGCGCCCTGAATTCATCACCCGGACAGGGCAGCAAAAGCCTTGGCCTTGTTGCCCCGGTTGAGGCCATGCGCACCACTTCGTCGGCCAAAGCCATGAATGTGCCTGAGGCGGTGCATGCTGATTTGCCCATGCCAGAAACCTTTGCCGATCTGGTGGCGCTGGCCGGACAAAAGCGCGATATGCTGGTTAAAATCGCCCTTGAAACGGATGTCCGGCCCCTTGGTTTTGAGCCGGGAAAAATTGAAATCGCCCTGACTGAAAATGCGGACCGCACTATTGTTTCAATGCTTTCAACCCGCCTTAAGCAATGGACGGGAAAAAACTGGCTGGTGAGTGTTTCCACTCCTGATATGGATGAAGCCGGTAAAAAGGTTCCCACGTTGCGCGAAGACAAGGAAGCCAAAGAAGCCGCTTTATATGCTGCCGCTGAGCGCGAGCCGTTGGTGCAGGAAATCCTTCTCACTTTCCCCGGCGCCAGACTGGACAGGGTAACACCACTTAACCCCCCAAAACCAAAAGAACAACAGGAAGACGATCAATGAAAGACATTATGGGTATGATGGGCAAAATGCAGGAAATGCAGGCCAAAATGGAAGAAATGCAGGCTGATATTGAAAACACCGTGGTTGAGGGGTCTTCAGGCGGAGGTATGGTTTATGTCTCTTTGTCCGGCAAGGGGGAGTTGAAGGGGCTAAAGATTGATCCGGGCCTGCTTAAACCTGAAGAAGGGGAAATCCTTGAAGACCTGATCATCGCCGCCCACGCGGACGCGCTGGTCAAGGCTGACATTGCAAAGCAGGATAAAATAAAAGAGGTGACCGCCGGCCTGCCCATTCCCCCGGGCATGAAACTGCCGTTCTAAATCTGGAAAACTTGAAAAAATGATGCACACCGGCGGCAGCGAAATTGAACAGCTTATTCAGCTTTTGGCGCGATTGCCGGGGTTGGGTCCGCGTTCGGCGCGCCGTGCGGTGTTGCACCTCATCAAGCGCAAAGACAGTTTGATGGTGCCCCTTTCCACGGCCATTCAGCGGGCGCTTGAAGCCGTGGTGCAGTGTGAAACCTGCGGCAATGTGGATACGGTTTCCCCCTGTCATATTTGCATCGACCCCCGTCGCACCCAAAATTCCATGCTGCTGGTGGTGGAGGATGTTTCAGACCTGTGGGCCATGGAGCGCGCCTCGGTTGGCCCGGTGCGCTATCATGTGTTGGGGGGGGTCTTGTCTCCCCTGGACGGAATTGGGCCTGAAGACCTGGCCATTGATGCCCTGATCGCCCGCGCCGCTGATTTCAAGGAAATTGTACTGGCGGTCAACGCCACGGTGGAGGGGCAGACCACAGCCCACTTCATTACCGACCGCCTCGCCTCAATGGATGTAAAAATCACCCGGCTGGCCCACGGTGTGCCGGTGGGGGGTGAGCTGGATTATCTGGATGAAGGCACCCTCAGCCAGGCATTAAAGGCCAGAACCAATATTTAGCGGTTTCCTGTTTGAAAAACGGGGACAAACATCTGGCTATTTAGCTGGTTTGTCCTCGGGTGCACTCAAAAATTCAGGCACAAATTCTTCAGCTTCCGGGGTGCTGTTCCCCCCTTCTTCTTCCCATGAAGGGGGAATGGGTTTGTTGGCTTTTGCCCCCAGTTTTTGCAGCATTTCCACCTGACGTACCACGCTGCCGCGCCCCGAGGTCAGCTGGCTTTTTGCCTCGTCAAAACTTTTTTGAGCGCCCATAAGGCTTTTGTCCAGCTTGTCCATGCTGGCAAGAAACCCCGATACCTTGTCATACAGGTGCCCGGCGCGTTCGGCGATGATTTCAGCATTTTTGTTGCGGGTTTCAATGTCCCAGACATTACGTACCGTGCGCAGCGCCACCATCAAGGTGGTGGGTGTGGTGATGTAAACATTCTTTTTCATGGCAAAATCAATCAGCGAACTGTCGGCTTCAAACGCAGTTGAAAACGCCGCCTCGATGGGCACAAACATCATCACATAATCAAAACCGCTACGCGAGTGAACCTGATAATCCTTTTCGCCAAGGGTTTTGATGTGGGCCTTGATCGAGGCAATATGCTCGCGCAGGTGCCCGGCGCGCAGTTCATCATCATCACCGTTACAAAAAGCTTCAAAAGCCACCAGAGACACTTTTGAATCAATCACCATCTTGTCCCCGTTGGGAAACAGGACTTCCACATCGGTGCGCACCCGCGCGCCCCCTTCGCCAATATGGGATTGCTGGGTCAGGAATTGTTCCCCCTCCACGAGTCCGGATTTTTCAAGGATATTGGAGAGGATCATTTCCCCCCATGCCCCCTGAACCTGCGAACTTCCCTTTAAGGCACGCGTCAGATTGGTTGCTTCTTCGCTCATGCGAAGACTGTCCTGAGTGAGGGTTTTCATTTGCTGGGCAAGCTGGGCGGCCCCCTCATGGCTTTGCTTTTGAAATTCCGTGATTTTTTCCCGCAGGGGCTTGAGCAGACTATCCACCTGCTCGCGATTCTGTCTGGAGAATTTTTCACTTTGGGAGGTGAGCACGTCCTCCGCCAGCAGTTTGAATTTCCCCTGCATCTGCTCCTGCACATAGGTGTTTTGCTTGGCCTGTTCCTGCAATTGAACCTTCAGCCCGGTATTTTGCGCGCTCAGGGAAGTATGGGTCTGACGCATTTGGGCCAGCTCACTTTTCAGTTCCTCAATCTGGCGGTCTTTTTCTTTGAATTGCGGGGCCAACCGGTTTTTTTCCGCCTCCGCTGCCGCTTCAATTTGTGCCCGGTTATTGCGTAGCAAAACAACCAGCAGCACGATAAAGGCAATAAAAACAGCACCAATTGCAAAGGCAATGGTCCATCCCGCACTTATGTCATAAGCGCCTATTGTTAAAATCACTGTGTCCATATCCGCCAAACTATCCGATTCGCTAGCAGTTTTGATCAAAATAGAAACTGGCGGCAAAGCACAATTGCCAGTTGACCAGACCGGTGAAAATCCCCATATCACAGTTGATAAATTGACTTCAGGAATACAACTGAGATGGCCCTAAGAGAAATATTGGTAATTCCCGACCCCCGACTTCGTGAAATTGCCAAACCGGTGAAAAAAATCGATCAGGGAATTAAAACCCTGGTCAGGGATATGTTTGAGACCATGTATGACGCCCCCGGCATCGGTCTTGCGGCGCCCCAGATTGGGGTGATGGAGCGGGTGATTGTGGTGGATTGTGCCATTCGTGCAAAGTCCGAAGAAGGTGAAGAAGAGGCCTCAGCCCCTGAAGGGGATGGGGAGTCGGCACAAAATCTTCCCGATCCCGAACCGGAGCCCATCGCCATGATCAATCCGCAAATCATCGCCTTTTCCGATGAATTCTCAGTATATGAGGAAGGATGTTTATCCATTCCTGAATATTACGAGGAGGTGGAGCGGCCAAAATCATGCACCGTGCGCTATACCGATCTGGACGGCAATACGGTGACCCGCGAGTTGGAGGGGCTTTTGTCCGTTTGTGTGCAGCACGAAGTGGATCATCTGGATGGCAAGCTGTTCATTGATTACCTCTCCCGCCTCAAGCGTGAACGGGTTACAAAAAAATTCAAAAAAGCCGCCAGATATGCCGCGCACTAGACGCGTTGAATTTTGGTGTTTTAAGCGAGTAAGACCATGCGCATAATCTTCATGGGGACCCCCGAATTTGGCGTGCCCACCTTTGAGCGCCTTTTGCGCGATGGCCATGAAATCGTTGCCTGCTATACCCAGCCGCCGCGCCCTGCGGGCCGGGGAAAACAGGACAGAAAAACCCCTGTGCATCTGGCGGCCCAAGAGGCCAATGTCCCCGTTTTTTATCCTCAAAGCCTTAAATCTGAAACTGAGCAAACCCTGTTTGCCAGTCACAATGCTGATCTGGCGATCGTGGTGGCCTATGGACTTTTGCTGCCAAAGCCCGTTCTTGATGCGCCCCGCTATGGTTGTTTGAACCTGCACGGGTCTGCTTTGCCGCGCTGGCGCGGCGCTGCCCCCATTCAGCGCGCCATCATGGCCGGGGATACTCATACCGCCATTCAGGTCATGGCCATGGAAACCGGACTGGATACGGGGGCGGTGTGCGCCTCCACTCCCATTGAAATCACCCCGGGAATGACCGCCGGAGACCTGCATGACAAAATGGTGGGTCTGGGGGCAACCCTTATGTCTGAGACTCTTGAAAATCTGGAACAGGGCAATCTGAGATTTACACCCCAGGATGAGCAGGGCGTGATCTATGCCAAAAAAATAAAAAAATCAGAAGCCGCGATTGACTGGCACCTGCCCGCCGAACAATTGCTTGCCTATATCCACGGACTATCTCCGTTTCCCGGCGCATGGAGCAATTTCTCCATTAAGGGAAAACCGGTACGGGTTAAAATCCTGCGTGCGCAATTGGTTGATGCGTCCGGCAGGCCCGGCGAAATTCTGAACAATGATTTGACTATTGCCTGCTCAAAGGGGGCCATAAAACCGGTGCAGGTTCAACGTGCGGGCAAAGCCCCCATGAGTGTGGCTGAATTTATGCGCGGCGCGGGGGATTTGACCGGGCAGCAGTTGGAGAGCCTTTGAGCCATGCCCAGATATTGTCTGACCCTTGAATATGACGGAACGCCCTATCACGGCTGGCAGCGCCAGCCCGATTTACCCAGTGTTCAAACCCATCTGGAAAACGCCATCGAAGGTTTTTCCGGTCAAAGGGTGGATACCCAGGCGGCGGGGCGCACCGATGCGGGCGTGCATGCGCTGGGGCAGGTGGTCCATTTTGATCTGGATAGACAATGGGATGCGTTTCGTGTTGGCGAAGCACTCAATTTTCACCTGAAGCCCGAACCCATAATTGTGGTGGATGCAAAAGAGGTGAGCGAAGAATTTGAAGCGCGCTTTTCCGCCACCGCCCGCCATTATACCTATAAAATTCTCAATCGGCGTGCCCGGCCCACGCTGGACATAAATCGCCTGTGGCATGTGCCCGCCCCGCTGGATGAGGTTGCCATGCATCAGGCGGCACAATGTCTGGTGGGCAACCATGATTTTACCACCTTTCGCGCCGCAGAATGTCAGGCAAAGTCTCCGGTGCGCACTCTGGATAAAATTGAGGTGAAGCGGCAGGGCGATATGGTATTCATCAATCTCAGCGCCCGCAGCTTTTTGCACCATCAGGTGCGCTCATTTGCCGGATCTCTTCGCATGGTGGGGGATGGCAAATGGCAGGCCGCAGATTTGAAAAACGCCCTTGAAGCAAAAAACCGTTCCTGGTGCGGCTCCATGGCGCCCGCTGCCGGCTTGTATTTGACCCGGGTGGACTACTGATTCTGGCTGCCAAAATGTGATGCCCGGACCATAAGCGATCAGATCAAAGTCATATGCGGGAAGATACTGCTCAGCAACATCAGCCCCGTCAGCGCCCCTACAAATTGCGCTATGATAAACATGGCGATCTGCATCGCCCTTAATCCGATGATCAACCGCAGATTATTGATTTCAGTGATGATGAGGGCAATGGCGGTGAGCAGCAAAATCGGGAACGCACTCAGGTTAATCAACCTGAAGATAATAAAAATTGCGGTGAAGAAAAAAGTCGCCCAGTTGCTTACCACCAGATAGGGAATAAGCCCGTCAAATCTGTCAAACTGTTTGAGGGCCATCGCCCCGAATGCCGTTTGAAAAACAAAAATGACCCCCACCAGCAAAAGCGCCAGGGAGGGGGATGGGGGCGGGCGCTCCTGCGCAGAAGCCTGCGTGGCGCCCTCCAGGATTCCGGGCAGATAGGCATTGACGGTTGCAGCGACAAGAAACGCCACCATCGAGCCTAAAAATCCATACATACTCAGATCAAAATAGGTTTTTGCATCCGGTTTGCCCCGCAGAATCGCGATAATCCCGCGTCCGGCGTTTCTCAGTTCCTGGTTAAATAATGTGTTCATGGATTTTTCGCTTCAACCTGGGGCTTAAAAAAATTCTGCAATATTTCCAGATAGATTTCTGTGAGTTTGTTGACCTGTTCAATTTCCACCCGTTCGTCCACCTGATGCATGGTTTCCCCCACCAGCCCACATTCGACAACCGGGCAGTAGTTGGCGATGAAGCGGGCATCCGAAGTGCCGCCAAAGGTCGCCAGTTCGGGATTTTTCCCCGAAATATGCTCAACGGCCCGGCGAACAATTTCCATGTCCTTGCTCACCGGAGAAATGAAACACTGGGCGACTGCGGCAATCTGCTTCCAGCTGACATCAATTCCCTCCGCATTAACCTCAGCCAGCCTGTCATTGATCCAGCCACGAATTTTGTCCCCGTTCCAATGATCATTGAACCGGATATTAAAACTGAGTCGCCCCTGCGCAGGGATGACATTTGTGGCCTTGTTTTCAACATCAATTGAGGTCACTTCAAGGTTGGAGGCTTCAAAATGCTCGCTTCCATCATCCAGCTTTGTTTCGCTTAGAATTGTTGCCAATTTTGCCAGAACAGGCACCGGATTGCACGCCCGGTGCGGATAGGCCGAATGTCCCTGCTTGCCCCTGACATGCACGATTCCCGAGATGGTCCCGCGCCGTCCGATCTTGATATTATCTCCAAGTATATGGGCAGAGCTTGGCTCCCCCACAATGGCAAAATCAAACTGATGCCCCTGTTCTTTGGCCCATTGCATCAGTTTTTTGGTGCCGTTGATGGAGTCCGCTTCTTCATCATTGGTGATGGCAAGCGAGATAATGCCATCCTGATTGTTTTTGGCATAATCCGCCGCTGCCGCGCAAAATGCTGCAACCCCGCTCTTCATGTCCACCGCACCGCGTCCCCAGACGACCCCGTCCTCGATTTGGGCTGAAAACGGTCCATGGCGCCAATGGTCGGGATTACCCTCAGGCACCACATCGGTATGCCCGCCAAACAGAATATGGCGCCCCTTGC
>WFOP01000399.1 GCA_015487985.1 Hyphomicrobiales bacterium | reverse complement strand
GCATGATTTTTTCAATTTTTGAAGCCAAGGAAGATCCGGATAAAAGTTTCCTGAGACCGGCCAAAGAGCAGATCGCGGGCGGATATTTTATATTCGGGCCGCAATGCGGACTGGTTGTTACATTTGGCAAGGGCACGCTCCAGTTTAATATGGACACCCGCACCCGCCAGTTTTTGCTGGTGAACAACAATGTGCGCATACCCGATGATTCAACCGAATATGCAATCAATGCCTCCAATTATCGGCACTGGTCCAGCCCCATTCGTGCATTTATTGATGATTGTGTGGATGGTGCGGAAGGCCCGCGCGCTGAAAATTTCAACATGCGCTGGGTGGCCTCTCTGGTGGCTGAAACCCACCGGATATTAACGCGCGGGGGGGTTTTCTTATATCCGGGCGACCGGCGTAAGGGCTATGGCAAGGGGCGCTTGCGCATGGTTTATGAATGTGCACCGATTGCCTTTGTGATCGAGCAGGCGGGGGGCAAGGCAACCGACGCCATTGATTCACTGATGGAGCAACAGGCAGACGAGTTGCACGGGCGTACCCCGTTCGTATTTGGTTCCAGAGATAAAGTTGAAAAAATAACCGCCTACCACGACCTTCCCGACAATGAAATGTCAGCGCTTTTCAAAAAGCGCGGGCTTTTCCGTAGCTGAACAGGATAAACGCTATGAGCATCAAGCATCCAATTATTTCCGTCACCGGTTCTTCGGGCGCAGGTACATCAACCGTCAAGAACACATTTGATCAGATTTTTCGCCGTGAAGGTATCAAATCGGTTTCAATTGAGGGGGACGCGTTCCACAAATTCAACCGCGCGGATATGAAGCGCGAGTTGGACAAACGTCTGGCAGCGGGGGACCATTCATTCTCCCATTTTTCCCTTGATGCAAACGAGCTGGGTGAACTGGAGCGGGTGTTTCGCGAATATGGGGAAACCGGGGGCGGTCGTTCCCGGCTTTATGTCCATTCGGAAGAAGAGGCCCGGGAACTTGGTGTGCCTTCGGGTAACTTTACCGACTGGACACCTTTTGAAGACGGTTCAGACATCTTGTTCTATGAAGGCCTGCACGGGGCGGTTAAAACCGATGAGATTAAAATTGCCGATTATGCCGACCTGAAAATCGGTGTCGTGCCGGTGGTCAATCTTGAGTGGATTCAAAAAATTCATCGGGACCGGGATGTGCGCGGATACTCCACAGAAGCGGTAACAGATGTGATTTTGCGGCGCATGGATGCCTATGTGAATTGCATCATGCCCCAATTCTCCCAGACCAATATCAACTTCCAGCGGGTGCCGGTTGTGGATACGTCCAACCCGTTTATTGCCCGTTCAATTCCAACATTGGACGAAAGCCTGGTGGTGATCCGGTTTGCGGTTCCCCACGGGATTGATTTTCAATACCTCATCTCAATGATCGAAGGGTCATGGATGAGCCGAGCCAACTCGATTGTGGTGCCGGGGGGCAAAACCGATCTGGCCATGCAGTTGATTTTAACGCCGCTTATTCTACGGCTCACCGAACAGTCCCGGCGCGCGTAAGGAAATGTAAAATGGCGGATAATGCTATGGATAACAACGAAAAAAATATGGCCAATGCCCTTCGAGCGCTGGCGATGGACGCGATTCAAAAGGCCAATTCAGGGCATCCAGGCATGCCTATGGGGATGGCTGATGTGGCGGCCGTGTTGTTTAACCGCTTCATGAAGATTGACCCCTCCTCCCCCGAATGGGCCGACCGGGATCGCTTTGTGCTATCCGCCGGGCATGGCTCGATGTTGCTGTATGGCATTCATCATTTGCTCGGGTTTGCCGACATGGATATGAACCAGATCCGCAATTTCCGCCAGATGGGATTTCGCACCGCCGGACACCCCGAATATGGCCACGCTCAGGGAATTGAAACCACCACCGGCCCACTGGGGCAGGGAATTTCCACAGCGGTGGGCATGGCGCTGGCGGAACGGATGCAAAATGCAAAATTTGGCGACGCGATTGTCGATCACTGGACTTATGTCATTGCCGGAGATGGCTGCCTGATGGAGGGTATCAGCCACGAAGCCATAGACATGGCGGGACATCTTGGTCTTGGGCGCATGGTTGTTCTTTGGGACAACAATGCAATCACCATCGACGGGGCAACGGATATCTCCACTTCCACCGACCAACAGACCCGCTTTGCCGCTGCCCGATGGCAGGTTATTGAGGTGGATGGGCATGACAATGAAGCAATTGCAAATGCCCTGGCTGAGGCAAGGAGCGATGAAACGCGCCCCACGCTCATTGCCTGCAAAACCATAATCGGATTTGGCTCCCCCAACAAACAAGGGACTTCTGCAACCCACGGCGCACCTTTGGGGGATGAAGAAATTACCCTCACCCGCAAAGCTCTGGGCTGGGATCATGCGCCTTTTGTTATCCCGGACGATGTTTATGATGCCTGGCATTCTGTTTCCGCGCGGGGCAAAAAATCCCGTATTGCGTGGGAAAAAACATCGGCGGACACACCAAATTCCGCTGAGTTTTTCGCTGCACTGGATGGCTCTTCGCGCAATGGCCTGAGTGCCGCCATCAACAGCTACAAACAACAGCTCTCAAGCGACAGGCCCAAAGTGGCCACCCGCAAAGCCTCTCAAATGGCGCTGGAAATTGTCAATGCAACCGTTCCCAATATGGTGGGGGGGTCGGCGGATCTGACCGGCTCCAACCTGACGTTGACCTCTGGCATGCGCGGTGTTTCCAGGGATAATTACGCCGGGAACTATATCTATTACGGTGTGCGCGAGCACGGTATGGCCGCCGTGATGAACGGACTGTATCTGCACGGGGGCGCCCTGCCCTATGGTGGTACATTTTTGGCATTTGCCGACTATTGCCGAGGTTCAATTCGCCTGTCCGCTTTAATGGGCGTGCCGGTGACCTATGTCATGACCCACGATTCCATCGGGCTTGGGGAAGACGGGCCGACCCACCAGCCCATTGAGCAGATAGCCAGTTTGCGCGCAATGCCTAATCTGAACGTGTTTCGCCCGGCGGATGCCGTGGAAACCGCCGAAGCATGGGAATTGGCGGTATTGAGCGACACCACGCCCTCGGTGCTTTGTCTTTCCCGCCAGGGCCTGCCCACGGTGCGCACGCTCCACAATGAAGAAAATCTGACCGCCAGGGGCGCCTACATTTTGCGCGAGGCAAAGGGGGCACGGCAAGTAACCCTGATCGCGACCGGATCCGAAGTGGAAATTGCTCTTGATGCCGCTGATATTCTGGCGGGCGAAGGGGTGAGTGTTGCCGTGGTTTCAGCGCCCTGTTTTGAACTTTTTGCCGCTCAGGCTGAAGATTATCGGCGCCAGGTTCTTGGCACCGCGCCACGGGTCGGGGTTGAAGCACTTATCAAACAGGGGTGGGGTGAACTGTTGGGGGATAACAGCAAGTTTGTCGGGATGCGCGGTTTTGGCGCCTCGGCCCCCGCCCCTGAACTCTATAAAAAATTTGGCATTACTGCACAAATGGTGGCAAAAGCCGCCCGTGAACTCATCGCATAACAGGGGACTATCATGAGCATTAAAGTTGGCATTAACGGTTTTGGCCGCATCGGACGCAACGTATTGCGCGCAATCATTGAATCAGGACGCACCGATATCGAAGTAGTGGCGATCAACGACCTTGGGCCAGTGGAAACCAATGCCCACCTGTTGCAGTTTGATTCCGTACATGGCCGCTTTTCAGGCACTGTTGAGGTGAATGGCGATACGATTGATGCCGGCACCGGCCCAATCCGGGTAACCGCCACCCGCAATCCGGCTGATCTTGAATGGGGCGACGTCGATATTGCAATGGAGTGCACCGGCATCTTTACGGCGCGGGACAAGGCAAGTCTGTTGCTGGACAGCGGTGCCAAGCGGGTTCTTATTTCCGCGCCCGGAGCCAATGCCGATAAAACCATTGTTTATGGTGTGAACCATGATGTGCTGACGGGCGACGATCTGATTGTTTCCAATGCCTCGTGCACCACAAACTGCCTGTCCCCCGTGGCAAAAGTTCTGAACGACACCATCGGCATCACGCGTGGCATCATGACCACCATCCACTCCTACACGGGAGATCAGCCAACGCTTGATACCATGCACAAGGATTTATATCGCGGGCGTGCCGCCGCCCTGTCGATGATCCCCACCACCACCGGGGCCGCCAAAGCGGTTGGGCTGGTTTTGCCCGAGTTGAACGGCAAGCTTGACGGCATGGCTATTCGCGTTCCAACCCCCAACGTTTCAGTTGTCGATCTGGTATTCGATGCCGCGCGCGAAACAACAATCCAAGAAGTGAATGCGGCCATCAAAGCAGGCGCTGATGGCCCGATGAAGGGTGTTTTGGGATATACAGAAATTTCTAACGTGTCCGTCGACTTTAATCACGATCCGCATTCATCGGTTTTCCATATGGACCAAACAAAAGTCATGGATAGCACAATGGTGCGCATCCTTACATGGTATGATAACGAATGGGGGTTCTCTAACCGCATGGCGGATACGGCGGTTGCCATGGGCAAACTGCTATGAGCCAGTTTTCCATCATTTCGCCAGATAATCTGTCGGGGAAGCGACTGGTTGTGCGTGCCGATCTGAATGCACCGCTGCACAATGATGTGGTGAGTGATGCCACACGCATAACCCGTTTTGCACAAGGCATAAAGCCGTTGCTGAACGCGGGCGCACGCATCACCGTGCTTTCCCATTTTGGTCGCCCAAAAGGTCAGCGCAATATGGAATTCTCCATCCTGCCGGTCGTGCCTGAATTGGCCAAGGCCCTTGGGCGCGAAGTTCATTTTGCAACCAATTGTATTGGCGAAAATGCCCAGGCCGCTTCTGAAAGCCTGCTGAATGGCGAAATATTGTTGTGCGAAAATTTGCGCTTTCATGCAGGGGAAGAGGAAAATGACGCGGCCTTTGCTTCGGAACTGGCAAAACTTGGCGAAATATATGTCAATGACGCGTTTTCTGCCGCCCATCGTGCACACGCCTCCACCGCTGCCATCACCGGGTTTTTGCCTTCCTATGCC
>WFOP01000398.1 GCA_015487985.1 Hyphomicrobiales bacterium | reverse complement strand
TCTTCGAGCAGGGCAATGGTGCGTTTGACAAGGTCCATGGTGAGAATGGCGTCTTTGTCGTTGGAGCGCAAACGTTTCTCCAGCGGGCCAACCCGTTTTTCAAGGCTTTCAAGGTCCGCCAGCATCAGTTCGGTTTCCACCGTCTGGGCATCTGAAATGGGGTCGATGGTGCCGTTCACATGCACGATGTCATCGTTTTCAAAACAACGCAGCACATAGGCAATGGCGTCGGTTTCGCGAATGTTGGCTAAAAACTGGTTGCCCAGACCTTCCCCTTTTGAGGCGCCTTTTACCAGCCCCGCGATGTCGACAAAATTCAGCCGGGCGGGCAAAATTTCTTTCGAATTGGCGATTTTGGCGATTTTTTCCAACCGTGGATCGGGCACGGAGACCTCACCCACATTTGGCTCGATGGTGCAAAAGGGAAAATTGGCAGCCTGGGCCGCCGCCGTACGGGTCAGGGCGTTGAACAGTGTTGATTTCCCCACATTGGGCAAGCCAACGATACCACATTTGAAACCCATGATTTCAGTCCTTGTTGAATAGTTTCTTGAGCATGGAAGCCAATTGACCCTGCTGCGAATTTTTGTTTTGTTCCAATGATTTAGCTGTTTTTTTTGCGGGCTTTTGTTTTTGTGCTGCTAAAACCTGCTCGTCGGCCTTTTGCACCGCCAGCGCCATCTTGTTCATAAAACCTGACGCATTCTTGTTGACCAGCATAGCTGCATTTTGCCCGACGGCTTCAAGCAGGGCATCAAGCCATTCATGGTCGATTTTATGGAAGTCCCCCAGCACATGAGAGGTTACGCGTTCTTTGCTTCCGGGGTGGCCGATACCCAGCCTTACCCGCTGATAGTCCTTGCCGATCTGGGGGTCAATGGAGCGCAATCCATTGTGGCCGCCATGGCCGCCCCCGGTTTTTATCCGCACCTTTCCCGGATTGAGGTCCAGTTCATCATAGATTACGCTGACATCGGAGGGGGAAAGTTTATAAAATTGTACGGCGGCGCGTACGCTGTCCCCGGATTTGTTCATATAGGTTTGGGGGAAAAGCAATCCAACGCGGTTTCCCTCAATTGTGCCATCACAAAACAAGCCCTTGAACTTTTGCTTGAAGGGGGGAAAACCATGCTGGCGCGCGATGGCCTCAAGAGCCATAGCGCCAATGTTGTGACGGTTATTTTGATATTTTTTGCCCGGATTGCCCAGACCTACGATCAGGTGCATTCACTTTCTCCGGGGAAAGGGGAAGGGCAATATCCAATGACATTGCCCCTCTACCTGTTTGATTAGTCTTGTGAAGCCTCTTCGGTTGCTTCGCCTTCTTCGCCTTCAGTGGCTGCTTCATCGCCATCTTCTTCATCCGTGCCTTCAGAGCGAAGGGCGGACGGTGCGGCCAGGGTGGCAATGGTGAAATCGCGATCGGTAATTGTTGGCACAATACCCTCTGGCAGTTTTACCATGGAGATGTTCAGCGAGTCACCGACTTCGGTGCCGGTTAGGTCAATTTCAAAGCTCTCTGGAATGGCGCTGGCCAGACAGGTGACTTCAACCGTATGGCGCACGATATTGAGCACACCACCACGTTTGAGGCCGGGGCTTTCTTCTTCGTTGACGAACTGTACGGGCACTTCAACGTTAAGCGTGGTTTTTGCGCCAATGCGCAAGAAATCCACATGCATTACAAAATCGCGTACCGGGTCCAGCTGGTAATCACGCGGGATCACCTGATGGTTTTTTCCGTCCAGCTCAATATACATTGTGCGGGACAAAAATCCGCCCGCATGAATGGCGCGGGTTGCTTCTTTTGTTGAAATAGCAATGGGGAGAGGGTCCTGTTTGTCACCATAGATGACAGCTGGTATTTGATTGTTACGACGCAGTTCACGAGCGGCCCCCTTGCCCACTCGTTCCCGCGCTACAGCTTTAAGCTCTGCGCTCATGATTTTGTTTCCAAATCAGTTGGTGTGGATGTGAAAAAGTCACACGCCACGCGTTCATCCTCCAGGGGTGACAAACGCTTCATGGGCGGGGATATAGGGCAAAGGCGGGATTGGAGCAAGCAAAGATTGAATGTGCGGACAAGTTTCTTATATTTAGCTGAGGCTCAAAGCAGGGAAGGCAAAAAATGGGCAAAAATTCAGATGAAGATAAAAGGCC
>WFOP01000397.1 GCA_015487985.1 Hyphomicrobiales bacterium | reverse complement strand
TTGTTGTTCGCGGCGGTGTGGTGCGGATTGCATTTTGCGGCGGTCAGTTCAATCTTGCTCTCAATTCAAAAAGTGCAGAATGGAACAGGGTGTATTCGTTGGCGGACGGGGATGTTGTAAAAATTTCACCCGGTAATGCGGGCAACTATGCCATAATGCGCTTTGACCATGAGTTTGACGTGGCGCAGGTGGTGGGCAGCCAGTCCACCAATATGGTTGCAAAACTGGGGGGAATTGGGGGCCGTCTGATAGAGGTGGGGGATATTTTGGGTCTTCATCCTGCCAACAAGGAAACATGTATGCAAGGGCCGATATTTGAGGTTTCCAAGGGGCCGGTTCGTGTAATTTGGGGGCTGCACGGGGATTTGTTTTCGAAGTATGTCAGGGAGCAGTTTTTAGCGTGTGAGTTTGTGGTTTCGGCTTCTATGGACCGGATGGGGGTGCGTCTGCTGGATAAGCAGGGGGTATTCTCAACAGCACCGAAACTTTCGCTGGTGTCTGATACCATTGTGCCGGGGGACATCCAGATTTTGGGGGATGGGACGCCGGTTGTTTTGATGCGCGATCATCAGCCAACGGGGGGGTATCCCAGAATTGCAACAATTATAAGCGCTGATATTGATCGGTTTGCCCAGTATCGCGCCGGAACAAAGGTTCGTTTTGTCTCGGTCAGTGTGGCCCATGCCCATGAACTCTATCGTGCGGGGGCAGACCATGAAAAGCATTGATCTGAACGCGGATCTTGGGGAGGGGGCACCGCTGGACGGGGAACTGTTGCAGATCGTATCCAGTGCCTCGGTGGCATGCGGGGGGCATGCGGGGGACGAGCAGATTATGGAGCGGACCTTGCTGGCGGCAAAACAGGCGGGGGTGGTGACGGGTGCGCATCCGGGATATCTGGATAAAGAGAATTTTGGCCGGGTTCAACTGGATATTTCAGCGCAGAAGGTGGCGCGACAGGTTGTGGGTCAACTGCAGGCAATTGAAAATATTGCTCAAAAAACCGGGCAACCTGTTTCATATGTCAAGCTACATGGTGCTTTATATAACCGCGCCAGCAGGGAATATGATTTTGCACGGGTGATTTTTGAGGCCATAGCGGATTATTCCAATTGCTTGTCTGTTCTGGCGTTAGACAATTCAGCTCAAATTCGGGCGGCACAGGATGCGGGATTGCAAACGATTGCAGAGGCTTTTGCAGACCGGGCTTATACGCAGGCGGGTTTGCTGATGGGGCGGGAACAGCCGGGGGCCGTTTATGATCGGGCAGAGATAGCGGTCAGGCAGGCGGTTTTAATTGCGCGGGATGGTGAGTTGGTTTCTCAATCGGGCAAGCGGATTAAGTCCGGGGCGCGCTCTTTATGTCTGCACGGGGATAATGAGGCGGCATTACAACTTGCAACAGCGGTTCGTGACGGGCTGAAGCAGGTCGGAATTGCAATCAGGGCTGCCGTTTAGAGCGCCGTCCACCCCGTCGTTTTCCTGCGCCTGATGTAACTTTTACCTGTAATGGGGGCAGGTCAAAATTTTTGCGGGTCTGGGGGAACGGGTCAACAGAATTGGGCAGGCCCATGGCGTTGATAAAATGCTTTTGAAAATCCGGCTCAAGGGCGGTTTCGATTTTCTCGATCTTGCCGACGAGGGTTTCAATTTCGCGGCGTGCATTGATATCCAGAAGGGCTTTTAGCGCCCCTTGTCCGGCCGCATTGCCGATGCCTTTTAGATTTGTATGGGCAATGTCGGGCACCAGACCCAGCAACAGAGCATAGGCAGGATCGATGTAGGAGCCAAACGCTCCGGCAAGGCGAACTTCTTCGACGCTGTTGAGACCGGCTTTATCGAGCAGGAGTTTTACACCCGCATAAAGGGCGGATTTTGCCAGTTGAATGGCGCGGATATCGTTTTGGGTGATAGCCAGATGGGGCCCGTTTTGCTTGATGACATAGGTCCATGTGCGGCCATCGGCGACCAGGCGTTGTTTTTCGCTTTCAGTTTCAGGAGCGCGAATTATTCCATCAGGGGAGACAATTCCCGCCACCAGCATTTCCCCGATGACTTCGACAATTGCTGACCCGCAAAGCCCGGTGACGCCGTTGGATTTTGTGGCTTTTTCAAAATCCGGCTCATCGGACCAAAGGGGAGAGCCAATTACGCGATAGCGCGGCTTGAGTGTTGTTTTATCAATGCGAATGCGCTCGATGGCACCGGGGGCGGCGCGCTGGCCACAGGAGATTTCAGCTCCTTCGAGCGCCGGGCCGGTGGGGGAGGAGGCCGCAAAAATCTTCTTTCCGTTCCACAACATGATTTCGGCATTGGTGCCCACATCAACGATTAAAATGGGTGCGTCTGTTTTGTCCGGCCGCTCAAACAGCATTACCGCTGCGGCATCGGCCCCCACATGGCCAGCTACGATTGGCAGGAAATAGATGCGTGCGCCCCTGCCAAGATCAAGGGAAAGCTCAGCGGCGCTGGCACGCACGGAACTGGAGATTGCGGGATTGAACGGGGCCAGCCCCAGGGGGGTCGGGTCCAGCCCCAGGAACAGGTGTTGCATTACGGGATTGGCGACAAAAACTGCTTCAAGCAGATGGGCGCGATCGGCGTTGGTTTTTTCCAGTAATTCATCAACAAGCTCGTTGACACACTGGCGAATTGCGGCAGTCAGTTTTTCCTGTCCGTCATCATTCATCATGACGTAGGACACCCGGCTCATCAGGTCTTCGCCAAAGCGAATTTGGGGGTTGGCGCGTCCGCCAGATGCCAGAATCTGTGCGCTCATCAAATCAACCAGATGGGCGGCGACGGTAGTGGAGCCAATGTCAAAGGCAATTCCCAACAGCCGGTCGGAAAAGCCGGGGAAGATGGCGATCAATTCAGGGGTATGGGGTGAGAGGTCGAGGCAGGCCGTTACGCACCAGTTTGCGCTGGCCAGTGTTTTTTGTATCGTGGCCAACATGTCAAAGGGAATGTGGATGTCGGGCAGGGAAAAATCGTGGCAGATTATATCTTTCAGGCGGTCTGCATCGCCTACCGGCGTGTGCAGGTTGGGGGGCGTCAGTTCCACATAGCATAATTTGAGTGCGGGATTGCGCACCATATTTGCGGTTGAACCATCTTTGCGAATTGTCTGCCCGGCGATGATTGAGGCGGCGGGCACATCAACAACCAGATCCCCTTCAATGGTGGACACACATGAGAGACGCCGGTTTTCACCCAGACCGCGAACTTTGCGAAAGCGTTGTTCGACAGGACCCTGGGCGCTGATATTTTCCTGCGTGCTGAGCACGCCGAATTTGGCGAAATGGCCGGTGGCGACACTAATCTGGCAGCGTCCGCATTTGCCGCGCCCCCCGCAAATGCTCTCGATATTCACCCCCAGTTCGCGGGCCGCATCCAGAATTGGCGTTCCCACAGGGAAATGCGCGCTCTTGCCGGAGGGCTGGAAAATTACCTTTGCTTTTTTTGTGCCCGCCATTTTTCCCTCAGCTTCTGGCGCGACGTCTGCCGCCACGCCGTCGGCCACCGCCTTCTTCGCCTTTAGCTGCAGGGGGGCGGTTTTTGGCCAGCCAACTGGCGCAGTCAGGGTCGTGCCCGTTCAGAACATTGGCGGCCTGCACGGCAATCATTTGCTCTTCGTGC
>WFOP01000396.1 GCA_015487985.1 Hyphomicrobiales bacterium | reverse complement strand
TTGGAAGCCAGGGTTATGATTTCATATATATTGCCGGTCCAGGTCACACCAATAGCTGCAATTGCGGTAACAAGATAACTCATTTTTACAGAAATACGCTTGCCGCTGGTTTCTGAAATCAACCCCCCGGCCCCATTCAAATCCGCCACCGCAGCCGACAATTGCGATGCCAAAGCAATGGTGATTATCAGCGGCGCCGCCAAAATCCCCAAGGGGCGCAGCATATCAATAATCACCGTTTCCCCACCATCCACTGGCAAATCGCCACTAAAATATCGTGTTACCAGCAATATGAATATCAGGTATATACCCGTTGCAATCCATTGAGCCTGACGCATGGTTGCAATACGGGTTTGCGTTGAATATTCAGCCCCCAGATAGCGCGAAGTCTCAAACCCCTGCACCAGAATAACCAGCCCCAGCAACACCTGCACTTCATAAATGCCCGTGTCATGCTCAACCAGCGGCCAGGCAAATTCCCCCGCACCAAGTGCAATTGCAGAAACCAGAAACAGCGCCCCGCAAAGCGCAACAATCAACGACAGTTTTATGCCCACCGCCCAGGTTTCCAACTGCTCCAAAGCACTAAGCCCGCGCAGCGTCCCCATGCCCCCAATACCCAATATCACCATTGTGGTGGCCAGCTTTATCCAGAAAGGATCCACAATCCCCCCGCCCCTTAAGGCAAAAGCCGAAAAAAGATTGAGGTAGTAGGCCACCGAAACAAAATAGGCCAGCGACAGCGCGATATGGGACGCCTCCTCAATCAGCCGCACGGATTTTGGCGGTTTGGCATCCAGCAAAGGTTCCACATGCCCGATATTAAAGCGGATAATCGCGCCGTAATAATAGCCAATCGCACACAGGGACATCATCGCCGCCCAGGCCCAGACCCCTGCCGTTTGTGAAAGAATTGGCCCTGCAACCAAAAAGCCCGAGCCAATAATAGAGGCCAGGGGAGTAACGATCGCGCGCCATCTGGGCCATCTTGTCAATCGCGGATTGAGAAAGATCATCAACCCGGCAAGTGAAACCACCACAAGAGCAATATCGCCTATCCCCATCAGGACAATAGCTTTTTATATCGCCGAACTGCCTCCGGGAAGCCCATCAAAAGCGCATCCGAGGTAATGGCGTGGCCAATGGAAACCTCCGCCACATTCTCCACGGCCCCTAAAAATTCGGGCAGGCTTGCAAGGTTTAGATCATGGCCTGCGTTCACCTTAAGCCCGGCCGCATGGGCGGCCCGCGCAGTCATGGCAAGGCGGCGCAAATGTTGCGCACCCACCGGGTTGCCCAAATTTGCCACATAGGGACCTGTGTAAAGCTCCACCCGGTCCGCATCCACTTCCCAGGCATCGGGGGGCACCGTGGGGTCATCATCCACAAACAGCGCCACACGCAGATTTTTTGCCTTCATCCGGGCGATCGAGGTCTTTAGAAACGCTGCATTTTCATCAATATCCCAGCCGTGATCCGACGTTGACTGCCCGGGATCATCGGGCACAAAGGTCACCTGATCGGGCAAGGTTTCTTCAACAAGCAATAAAAAATCCTTTGTTGGATAACCTTCAACATTGAACTCGGCATTCGGAAAATCCGCCTTCAGCATCGAGGCAAGTTTATGCACATCGCTTTTGCGAATATGCCGCTCGTCAGGTCGTGGATGCACCGTAATGCCATCGGCACCGGCTTCAAGCACCAGCCGCGCGATTCCGGTGACACTGGGCCAGCCGATATCACGCCGATTCCGCAACATCGCAACCGCATTCAAATTTACTGAAAGAAGCGTCATGGAGCATTCCTTTGTAACGGTGTTACATTCCCTCTGGTCCGCGTGAAATCGCCACCAGACCGGTGCGGACAACCTCCACCAGGCCAAGGGGCACCATAAGTGCAATAAACTGCTCAATTTTACCCGGCTTGCCGGTTATTTCAAAAACAAAACTTTCAGTTGATGCATCAACCACCTGTGCCCGAAACGCTTCTGCCAGCCGTAATGTTTCCACCCGGTTTTCCCCGGTTCCCGCAACCTTGACCAAAGCCAGTTCACGCTCCAGCGCTTTGCCTTCGGCAGTGAGATCATGCACCTTGTGCACCGGTATCAGCCGCTCGAGCTGCAACTTGATCTGACTGAGAACTTTAGGGCTGGCCACCGTCACGACCGTAATCCGGCTCAAGCCTTTTTCATGTTCAGTTTCTGAAACCGTCAAACTGTCAATGTTAAAGCCACGGGCCGAAAACAGCCCCGCAATCCGGGCCAGAATTCCCGGTTCATTATCCACCAGAACCGACAGGGTATGCCGTTCAATTTTGCTGGTGTCGGTTGTTAAAAAATAGGCTGAGCCACTTGCGCGAAGATGAGGATTCATATGCTTTCTCCAAACAATCCCTAAACGAGGGATTTTCCCTTCTCGTCAATAATATTTCCGATATCGGCCGTATCCGGCAAAATCATTTCATTGTGCGCCTTACCCGAGGGAATCATGGGCAGGCAGTTTTCCTGTTTCGTCACCCGGCAATCAAACAAAACCGGCCCCTCAAAGTCGAGCATTTGTGCAATGGCTTCGTCCAGCTTGTTGGGATCGTCCACACGAATACCCTTGCCCCCCAGTGCTTCCGCCAGTTTTACAAAATCGGGAATGCTCTCGGAATAGCTTTGTGAATAGCGGGAGCCATGCAAAAGCTCCTGCCATTGGCGCACCATGCCCATATATTCATTGTTCAGAATAAACACTTTGATAGGCAACCTGAATTGCACGGCAGTGGAAAATTCCTGCATGGTCATTTGCACGCTGGCCTCCCCCGCAATATCAATCACCAGTGCATCACGGTGCGCCACCTGCACACCAACAGCAGCGGGCAAACCATAGCCCATGGTGCCTAGTCCACCCGATGTCATAAAGCGATTGGGCTGGTTAAAGGGGAAATATTGCGCGGCCCACATTTGATGCTGGCCCACTTCAGTGGTGATATAAACATCCCTGTCTTTTACCGCTTCGGCCAGGCGTTCAATGGCAAATTGAGGCTTGATCGCCTCCCTAGAAGATTCGTAACGCAAGCAATCAACCGATTTCCACTCATCTATCTTGCGCAACCAGGGGGCAATTTCTTCGCTGCGCGGCGCATTGGATTTTGTGCGCCAGATACGCACCATTTCTTCCAGAACCTGCTCGCAATCCCCGACAATGGGCAACTCGACAACGACATTTTTATTGATCGAAGAGGGATCGATATCCACATGAATTTTAGTCGAATTTGGCGAAAACGCATCAATTCGGCCGGTAATCCGGTCGTCAAATCGCGCCCCGATATTAATCATGAGATCACAATCATGCATTGCCAGATTGGCTTCATAAGTGCCGTGCATACCCAGCATCCCAAGCCATTTTTCGTCCGTCGCCGGAAACGCCCCCAGCCCCATCAGGGTTGAGGTAACAGGGAACCCGGTCAACTCCACCAGCTCCCGCAATAATTCCGATGCTTTGGGACCGGCATTGATGACCCCGCCCCCTGTATAAAAAACCGGGCGTTTGGCTTTGAGCATCAACTCAACGGCTTCGGTGATGGATTCCAGATCCCCCTCCATCTGGGGGCGATAACTTTGATGGTCTGTTTGTGAAGTGGGTTTATAATATGTGCCCAGCGCAAACTGCACATCCTTGGGAATATCAATCACCACCGGGCCGGGCCGGCCCGATTGCGCAATATAAAAGGCCTCATGGATAGTTTGAGCCAAATCTTCAATATTTTTCACCAGATAATTATGCTTGGTGCAATTGCGGGTAATCCCCACCGTATCGCACTCCTGAAAAGCATCCGAACCAATAAGGGGCGTTGGCACCTGCCCCGTCAGACACACCATGGGAATTGAATCCAGCAAAGCGTCGGTCAGCCCGGTCACCGCATTGGTGGCCCCCGGCCCCGATGTCACCAAAACCACGCCGACCTTGCCGGTGGAGCGCGCATAGCCCTCGGCCATGTGGGTTGCCCCCTGCTCATGGCGCACAAGAATATGTTCCAGTTCGTCCTGCTGAAAAATCGCGTCATAGATGGGAAGCACCGCTCCCCCCGGGTAACCAAAAATATGTTCAACACCCTGATCCCTCAGCGCCTTGATTACTATTTCCGCCCCAGTCATTTTCTCAGCCATATCTGCCTTCTCCTCAACCCTTGGACACTATTCATCAATCTCAAATTTTACTCAATAAAAAAGGCCCCGAAAGGAGCCTTTGGACGCGCATTACCATTCGCAGGGATTTATCTAACCCGCGACGCCAATGCGCTCCATAACCACCACAATGAGTTTAATTTGCATAATCTTCACACAGCCCGTTCATTCAATGTGCGAATTGTTAAGCGGGATAATCCAAATCGTCAAGAAAAAGATATATTGTTTATCCGGGCAACCGGGTGCATCGCTTTCCCCCGGCTTAGGAAGCGCGCCACTCCCAATCCCCCATCTGTTTTCGAAACCAGGTGCGCTGACGCTTGGCATATTGGTGCGACGCCGTTGCGGCATTTTTGATTGCTTGGGATTTTGAAATACGCCCCGCCAGCCAGTCCCCTATCTGGCGCACCCCGATTGCCTTCATCGCCGGCAGGCTGCCATCTAGCTTAAGCGCCAATAACTGCTCCACTTCCGCCACAGCCCCCTGATCCATCATGTCGCTAAATCGTGCGGTTATCCGTTCCCGCAATACATTCCGTTCTGGCGAAATCACGATTTTTTCCAGCGAAAACCCTGTGAGCAAACCTGGCGGCGTTTCTTCTTGCCACAAAGCCAGCGAGCGCCCAGTGGCCTCCATCACACTTAATGCGCGCACAACCCGCTGAAAATCAGCCTCAGGCAACCGCTCAGCCATTAGCGGGTCTTTTTCCAACAGCAATTGAAGGCGCTGCGCACGCGTTAAATCAACAACCTGCTTTTCAA
>WFOP01000395.1 GCA_015487985.1 Hyphomicrobiales bacterium | reverse complement strand
GGTAAAGTAATCGAGCCAATGGCGGTTTCGGTCACTCCAGATCGCTATACGGATCCTGAAAAGGTCGAAAAATGGTTTCGCAGAAACTGTAATTCGGTCATCGGACGCGAATGTACCGCGTTGGAAAAAGGCGACTTTCTGACATACATGATAAACCAGTAGAGGTTGGGAGAAAATCCAATGAAGAAAAATCTGAAATATATAGCCGGGGCGATTGTGGTGGCTGTGTTTGTGCCGTTTGTGGCGTTTGCAGGGGATGACAATGTTCCCCCGATCACAAATGATCTGGTGAAGGAAGAATGTTCTGCCTGTCACTTTGCTTTCCAGCCGGCATTTTTGCCTGCATTGTCATGGGAAGTCATGATGCAAAATCTGGATGATCACTTTGGTGAAGATGCAAGCCTTGCGCCGGGACCTATGGCTGAAATTGAAGCCTATCTGGTGGCAAATGCCAAGCGGCGCGGTCTGGTTGACGAAAACAATCCGCCGCTCAGGATCACCGAGTTGCGCTGGTTTACCCACGAACATAGTGAGCGCGAAGCGCGCCAGATGAAGGAACGCAAAAACGTTACAACAATGCTGGATTGCGCCGCCTGTCACACGGGTGCAGATCGCGGGATTTATGACGACGATTAATCGGCGTTAAATCGGTTGAAAAAATTAAACACCGGCACATGATTTGTGCCGGTGTTTTTATTTCTCGGTGAATTTGTTCTTTTGGTCCTTAGGGAAGTGTTGCCAGTCGCTCAGCCAACATGGTGTAATAATGATCGTCATCAATATATCGCATAAAAGTGGCGTTGGGTTCTCTGTCGGTGACGCCCCAGAAATCAGCGACGGTCATGCCCCGGGTCAACTCGCTTGAAACTTCGATTTCCACATTGATAAAACGCCCGGAGAACATGTCAGGCGCCAGCACATAGGCGATGACGCAGGGGTCATGCAGGGGGGCGCCACGCCACTGGTATTTTTCAAGGTCAAAACGTTCGGAGAATGTGAGCATCTGATGAATGGCGGCGCCAGTTTTATTGCCCATGTTCAAAAAGGACTGCAGCCGGTCTTTGGTGGCCAAGGCGGCGTGGGTAACGTCAAGGGGGATGATGGTAATCGGTGCGCCGCAATGCATGACAATATCGGCGGCTTCAGGGTCCACATAGATATTAAATTCGGCGGTGGGGGTGATGTTGCCCCCTTCAAAACACCCGCCCCCCATCAGCACGATTTCCTTGATTTTTGGCGCAATGTGGGGGGCGCGCACCAATGCCATTGCGATATTGGTCAAGGGGCCGAGGGCACACAGGATAATTTCGTTTTCGGGTGAATTTTCCAGAGTCTGGATGATGAAATCAACGCCGTGAACATCCTCAAGGCTGATTTTTGGATCGGGTAGGTCCGGCCCGTCCAGACCGGACTGGCCGTGTACATGTTCCGCTGTGACGGGAGTGCGCCGGATTGGCCGGTCGCAACCCGCATAGACCCTGATGTCGTCTCGCCCGGATAATTCCACAATCTTGAGGGCGTTTTTGGAGTTTTGAGCCAGCCCCACATTTCCCGCAACGCTGACTATCCCCAGCACTTCAAGTTCCTGGGGGGAGGCCAGTGCGAGCAACAGCGCCACCGCATCGTCCTGACCGGGATCGGTGTCGATGATTATTTTTTGAGGTGTGGTTTCCGGTTTGGCTTCAGGCATGGCGAAATTGTTCCGATTGGAATGGCTGGTTAAATTTTGTTCAATTGGACAAAATTCCTTAGAGCATAGCTGAGGCGGGGTTGCAAAGCGCGATGAATCAGGGATGCTGGCAAGGTTGTGGATATTTTGCCAGAAAAAGGGTTGTTGAGGATGAAGTATGACGTGGACACCGCGCCTTATCCGGATCAAAAACCGGGCACTTCGGGCTTGCGCAAACGGGTGATCGTTTTTCAGCAAAACCACTATCTGGAAAATTATATTCAGTCGATTTTTGATGTGGCCGACGCGTTTTCCGGTCAGTCCCTGGTGATTGGTGGCGATGGCCGATTTTTTAACCGGCGGGCTATTCAAACGGCAATAAGAATGGCGGCGGCCAACGGGTTTGGCAAAGTTATCGTGGGGCAAAATGGTTTTCTTTCAACCCCCGCTGCGGCCCATCTCATTCAGTTAAGGGGTGCATTTGGTGGTCTGATTTTTTCCGCCAGTCACAATCGGGGGGGGGCAAAGGGTGATTTTGGCGTCAAGTTTAACATTGCTGGCGGGGGGCCGGCACCCGAAGCGTTTACCGATGCTGTTTATGCGCGCACCGGAGAAATTGAAAAATTCAAAATCGTTGAGACGGCGGCACCCGACCTGTCCCAAATTGGCGTTAGCAATCTTGAGGGCATGGAAATTGAAGTTGTTGATCCGGTTGCGGATTATGCCGCCCTGATGCAAAAGCTGTTTGATTTTGAAGCGATAAAAAAAATGTTCGCAGGCGGGTTCTCCATGTGCTTTGACGCCATGCACGCCATCACCGGCCCCTATGCGCAACAGATTTTTGAAGGCATGCTGGGTGCACCTGCGGGAAGCGTGGTGAATTTTGTTCCAAAAGAAGATTTTGGCGGGGGGCACCCGGATCCCAATCTGGTGCATGCCAAAGAACT
>WFOP01000394.1 GCA_015487985.1 Hyphomicrobiales bacterium | reverse complement strand
GTTCAGATGGCGACATTTGTCCGTTGGCGGTCATAAACGACACTTCTGGCACTTGTTCGCGTAAAAATTCAGCGATTCGAGCCTGATCCTTTACCCGTGGCACCACATAAAACGCCTGCCCGCCGCGATATTTTTCCCGCAGCAGCGCTTCACGCACTGAAAGCCCGTCAAACGGTGCAATAAATGTTCTGATCGCCAAACGGTCCACCGGCGGTGTCGCCAGCAGGCTCAAATCCCGCACCCCGGTCAATGCCATTTGCAATGTGCGCGGTATCGGCGTTGCGGTCAGCGTCAGAACATGAACAGACCCCTTGATTTCCTTCAATCGCTCCTTGTGCCCCACCCCGAAATGCTGCTCCTCGTCCACCACCAACAGGCCCAGATCAAAAAACTTGATGTTTTTTGCCAGCAACGCATGGGTGCCGATAACAATGTCCACCGCCCCCTCTGCCAGCCCCTGTTTCACATCTTTCAATTCATGCGTTCCAACCAGGCGAGAAGCCTGAGCCACCCGCACCGGCAACCCCGCGAACCGCTCGGTAAACGTTTTATAATGCTGCCGGGCCAAAAGCGTGGTTGGTACAATCACCGCCACCTGCCGCCCGCTCAGCGCCACACAAAATGCCGCCCTCAGCGCCACTTCGGTTTTACCAAACCCCACATCGCCACACACCAGCCGGTCCATGACCTTGCCCGAAGTAATATCCTGCATGATGGCATCAATGGCCGCCAGTTGATCTTCTGTTTCTTCAAACTGGAAGCGGGTGGCAAATTCGTCATAGGCCCCGCTGGGCAATTCCACCGGCGCCGCCTGTGTCAAGGCGCGTTTTGCGGCAATTTTTATCAGTTGCGCCGCCATAATACGAATACGGTTTTTCAGTTGCGCTTTTTTGGCCTGCCAGGCCGCCCCGCCAAGACGATCCAACTGGGCGGAAGAGCTTGCGTCCCCGTACCGGGTTAAAAGCTCGATATTCTCCACCGGCAGATAGAGTTTGTCCCCGCGCGCATATTCAATTTCCACACAATCATGGGGGGCACCTGCCGCCTGAATGGCTTTAAGGCCGATAAAACGACCAATTCCGTGGTCTACATGCACCACAAAATCCCCGGAATCCAGCGATGAGGCTTCTGTCAGCGCATTTTTGACCTTGCGCCGCCTTTGCCCGCGCACCAGCCTTTCGCCAAGAATGTCCTGCTCGCTCAAAACCAGCATTTCCGCAGTTTCAAACCCATGTTCAAGCCCCAGAACAACCAGCGCCAATGTGCCAATTGGCGCTGCCTCAGCCTGATGCCAACTCGCCACCAGTTTGTGGTGTTTCAGACCATGATCCACCAGCACCTGCGCCATCCGGTCGCGCGTTCCCTCAGACCAGCAGGCAATAATCGTGCGTTTGTTTTCCTTTGCCCCCCGTTCCAGGCGCCCCACCACCGCCTCAAAAAGGTTGATATCATTGGATTGACGTTCTGCTGCAAAACTTGCCGGTATTTTCCCGCCATAATCCACCAGTACCCCTTGCGAAGGGGGGGCAGAAAATCCACTGAACTGAAGGGTTGGCCCCTCACCCGCCATATCATAGATTTTTTCCCTCAGGTCATAAAGCAGATGCGGCTCAATCGGATTGTATCTGGCCCCGCCCCCGGCCACCGGCTCCCCTTCAGCATGCGCTTTCTTGCGCGCCTGAAAATAGTCCCTGATCTGCAAATGCCGTTCGCTGATTGCCTCAACCACCTGTTCATCAAAAACAAATGGCGCCTGCGCACAATAATCCGCCAGAACATCCATTTTCTCATAAAACAATGGCAGCCAGTGTTCCGCTCCCGCATATCTCTGCCCGGCGCTGATGGCCGCGTAAAGCGGGTCATCAACAGTATTGCCACCAAAGGCGCTGGTATAGCCGGTTCTGAAATTACGAACTGTTTCGGGCGTAAAAACAATTTCACTCATGGGCACCAGTGAAATTTCCTGCAAATTGCTCTTGGTGCGCTGAGTTTCAGAATCAAAGGTGCGAATGGATTCAAGCTGTCTCTTATACACATCTC
>WFOP01000393.1 GCA_015487985.1 Hyphomicrobiales bacterium | reverse complement strand
GTTTATGGGCATGACTTTTGCGGTGTTCCTTGTATATGGATTTTTTGCCGCATGGGCGGGGAAAAAAGTTTTGGGCAGCGTAACGATAATGAGTTGGATGCGCCGGACAACCGCACTGGTTTTTGCCGGGCTGGGTGCGCGTCTGGCGCTGGCCGAGCGTTAGGGCGGGGAAGGTATTCTGGTGGAATTTCCCTGGGTCGAATATATCACTATAATTGGCGCATTTGGCATTGGGGCCATTTCTCCGGGACCTGATTTTGCCATGGTGTTGCGTCAGTCCATCGCTCAGGGGCGCGGGGCGGCGATCTTTACCAGTGCGGGGATTGCGCTGGCTATTCTGGTGCATGGCACCTATACGCTGGCGGGACTGGGATTGATTATTTCGAAGTCGATTGTTTTGTTTTCGATGCTGAAATATGTCGGCGCGGTCTATCTGATCTGGCTGGGGTATCGTGCGATTACGGCTCCCCCGCCAACGGCCCCTACTGATCTGGATCAGTTAAGGGGGGAGGCGATGAGTGCCGGAAAGGCGTTTGGTATCGGCTTTCTGACGAACTTGCTTAACCCAAAGGCGGCGCTGTTCTTTCTGGCCTTGTTCAGTACACTGGTAAGTGCTGATACGGTAATGATATTCAAGGTGTCTTATTTCGTGACCATGGCGGGAATGCTGTTTATCTGGTTTACGTTGGTATCTTTGTTTTTTACAACTCCCACAGTGCGCGAGGCATTCTATCGCATGGGGGTATGGTTTAACCGGGCGACCGGGGTTGCGCTGATTTTATTGGCGTTAAAACTCGCGGTGGCGCAAAAGGAATAGACGCTCAAATCAGTGCGCAATCAAGGGGCATAAAATATGGCAGATCAGTTTGATGTAACAATTATCGGTACCGGCCCGGGGGGCTATGTGTGTGCCATTCGTGCAGCTCAGTTGGGATTGAAAGTTGCTGTTGTTGAAAAATGGGCGACCCATGGGGGCACTTGCCTCAACATTGGCTGTATCCCCTCCAAGGCCTTGCTCCATGCCAGTGAAATGTTTGAAGAAGCACATCACAATTTTGATGCCCTTGGTATTGATGTGGATGGGCCACGTTTGAACCTGCCCCAGATGCTGGCCCACAAGGATGCGGTCGTACAGGGCAATACAACCGGGATCGATTATCTGTTCAAGAAAAATAAAATTACTGTTTTTCGTGGTATCGGCTCCATTGGCTCCATCAATCAGGTGCTTGTAACCCCGGACAAGGGGGAGGCCATCAGCATTGCCACCAAGTCGATTATTATCGCCTCGGGGTCAGTGAGTGCCAATCTGCCGGGCATTGAAATTGATGAAAAACAGGTGGTGACATCAACCGGCGCGCTGTCTTTGGACAAGGTGCCTGAGCATATGGTTGTTATTGGGGCCGGGGTTATCGGGCTGGAACTTGGTTCGGTCTGGCAGCGGCTTGGGGCAAAGGTGAGCGTTGTTGAATATCTGGATGGAATTTTGCCGGGCATGGATACCGAAGTTTCCAAACAGTTCAAACGCATGTTGGCCAAGCAGGGGTTTAACTTCAAGCTGGGGCACAAAGTGAGCGGGATTGAAAAGTCCGCCAAGGGTCTGAAGGTGAGCATTGAGCCTTCGGGGGGCGGGGAAACATCGGTGCTTGAAGCCGATGTTGCGCTGGTGGCCATTGGTCGGGTGCCTTTTACTCAGGGACTGGGGCTAGAGCTGGTGGGCATTGAGCTGGACGAACGCGGGCGTATTAAGACTGACGGGCAATATCAGACCAGCGTTAAAGGTATTTATGCCATTGGGGATGTGATTGCGGGGCCGATGCTGGCCCACAAGGCGGAAGACGAAGGGGTTGCAATTGCTGAAATTTTAGCCGGGCAGGCAGGTCATGTGAATTATGATGTTATTCCGGGGGTGGTTTATACCTCTCCCGAGGTGGCCTCTGTTGGCAAAACCGAAGATGAGCTAAAAGCCGCCGGGGTCGACTATAAGGTGGGGAAATTTCCGTTTTCCGCCAATGGCCGGGCCAAGGCCATGCTGGCTCCAGCCGGGTTTGTAAAGATTCTTGCAGATG
>WFOP01000392.1 GCA_015487985.1 Hyphomicrobiales bacterium | reverse complement strand
TGTTGATAAAATGTCCCTATTGCCAACTCGAACGTGCCGAAATCGAATTCATGTGTGTGGGGGAAGCACATCTGGAAAAGCCGGTGAATGCCAGTGATGCCGAATGGGAAAAATTTCTTTATCTGCGCACCAATACGCGCGGTGTTCATTTCGAACGCTGGTATCACGTTCACGGGTGCGCGCGATTTTTTAATGCGGCACGCGACACCACCAATGACAGATTTTTAACAACTTACCGGGCAGGCCTGCCCAAGCCTGTTTTGTCCCCATGAATGAATTTCGCACTGAAACCGGCGGGCGCATTAACCGGGACAAACCGGTGCGGTTTTCCTTTAACGGGGAAACCTATTCCGGCTTTGAAGGGGATACGCTGGCCTCGGCTTTATTGGCCAACGGGGTACATTTTGTGGGCCGTTCTTATAAATATCATCGGCCGCGCGGCATTATGTCCGCCGGCAGCGAAGAGGCGTGTGCTCTTGTGGGGGTGAAGCGGGGCGGCGGGCGCTTTGACCCCAATACCCGCGCCACAACTCTTGAAATTGTGGATGGCCTGATAACGCAAAGCCAGCATTGCTGGCCCTCCCTCAAGTGGGACATTGCCGAGTTGAACCGGCTTGGCAGCCCGATTTTTTCCGCAGGGTTTTATTATAAGACTTTCCTGTGGCCCCGCAGTTTCTGGCAGAAAATTTATGAGCCGATAATTCGCAAAAGCGCCGGGCTGGGAGAGGCACCCACTGACCCGGACCCGGATAATTATGCCAGTCGTTTTGCCCATTGTGACTGCCTTGTGGTGGGGGGTGGCCCGGCGGGAATTATGGCGGCCCTGAATGCTTCAAGGGGGGGCAAACGGGTAATTTTATGTGACGAAAAAAACGAGTTTGGCGGTGAATTGCTCTCTGCGCCCCAAACGCTTGTTGAAAATCTGCTTGCCCTGGACTGGCTGGAGAAAAAGCTGCAAATTCTGCGCCAGCGCAAGAATGTAACGCTGCTGACCCGCACCACCGGCTTTGGCTATTATGAGCAGAACATGGTCGGGCTGGCGCAGCGCCTGAGCGATCATTTGCAAATTCCGCCACAAGATTTGCCCCGTGAACGTCTTTGGAAAGTGCGGGCCAAGAAGGTGGTGCTGGCCACCGGCGCCATTGAACGCCCGCTGGTATTTCCCGGCAATGACCGGCCGGGCATTATGCTGGCGGGGGCGGCAAAGACTTATCTGTTTCGCTACGGGGTAAAGGTGGGAAATTCCCCCGCCGTGTTGAGCGCACACGACAGCGCCTATGCGTCCGCTTTTGCCTTGGCGGCAGCGGGGGTCAAAATCGCGGCCATCATTGACCTTCGGGATGAGGTCAGCCCGGAGCTGATTGCAAAGGCTCAATTGCTGGGAATCAACGTTTTATCCGGGCACCGGATTGAAAAAACTACAGGCCGTTTTCGTATTCGCTCAATCCGGGTTGTGCCGAACAAAGTGGCGGGTCGGGCACAAAAAATCCCCTGCGACAGTTTATTGGTGAGCGGGGGCTGGACTCCCAGTGTGCATTTGTTTTCCCAAAGCGGGGGCAAACTGGTCTGGAGTGAAAAAGTCGGGGCGGCAATTCCCGATAAAGCCACACAAAATGTGACATGCGCGGGGGCTTGCAACGGTGATTTTGCACTGGCGCGGGTGTTTAATCCTGATGAAAAAAAATCTAAAGACCCGGCGCCGGTCCCAGGCCCGGATGCCACACAGGTTCCCCTGAGACCCGCAAGAAGAACCCGTGGCTATAAATCCGCCGCCTTTGTCGATTTTCAAAACGACGTGCTTGATAAGGACATTGGGCTGGCGGTGCGCGAGGGCTTTCATTCCATCGAACATATCAAGCGCTACACTACCACCGGCATGGCCACCGATCAGGGAAAAACCTCCAACATCAATGCCCTCTCTATCGCATCAGATGCCTTGAACCGGCCCATGTCTCAAATTGGTCTGACCACATTTCGCCCCCCCTTCACCCCGGTCACATTTGGCACGCTGGCGGGGAATTCGCGCAAAGATTTGTTTGATGTCACCCGCAATGCCCCCACCCATGAGTGGGCGCAAAAGAACGGGGCGGTATTTGAACCGCTGGGCCTGTGGCAGAGGGCCAGTTATTTCCCCTTGAAGGGGGAGACAAAGGCCGAAGCGGTGGCGCGCGAAACTTTGGCTACACGCCGCTCCATTGGCATTTCAGACGCCTCGACCCTTGGCAAAATTGAAATCGGGGGGCCGGACGCGGCAGAATTTTTACATCGCTTTTACACCAATCCCATGCTGGGTTTGTCGCCGGGTCGGTGCCGTTATGTGCTGGCCTTGAAAGAAGATGGATTCATATATGATGACGGGGTGGCTGCGTGTATCGAGCCGGATATTTTTCATGTGACCACCACTTCAGGGGGCGCGCCGCGCGTTTATGCCAATATGCAGGATTACAGGCAGACCGAATGGCCCGACCTTGATGTCTGGTTGACATCCATCACCGAACAATGGGCCGTGATTGCACTTAATGGTCCCAATGCGCGCAGGCTCCTGCAGCCTTTGATTTCAGATATCGACCTTTCCCCGGGGGCTTTCCCTCACATGTCGGTCAGAACCGGGAGCATATTTGATATTCCCATCCGCCTGTTCCGCGTTAGTTTCACCGGTGAACTTGGTTTTGAAATCAATATTCCCGCCGGATATGCCAATATGGTTTGGGAAAAACTGATGGCAGCGGGGGCCCGTTATGACATAACCCCCTATGGCCTTGAAGCCCTGCTCCAGATGCGTGCGGAAAAGGGATATATTATTGTGGGTCAGGACAGCGATGGTACCCAAACCCCTGATGATTTGGGCATGGGGTGGGCCATTGGCAGAAACAAGGAAGATTTTGTCGGCAAACGCTCCCTTGCCCGCCCTGATATTATGGCCCCCGATCGCTTGCAACTGGTGGGGATTTTAACAAAGGATGCAAAAACCGTGCTGGAAGAAGGGGCACAGATTTCTGCGGAAAAAACCAATAAAGTCCCGGCAAGGATGATCGGTCATATTACCTCCTCCTTCTGGAGCGAGCCCTTGGGTCATTCCATTGCCCTTGCTC
>WFOP01000391.1 GCA_015487985.1 Hyphomicrobiales bacterium | reverse complement strand
TATCGTAAATCCGGTTACCGCCCCGATAAGCATCATGCCCTCAACCCCCAGATTGAGCACTCCGCTTTTTTCCACCACCAGCTCCCCGAGCGCCGCAATCAGAATGGGGGTCGAAGTCCCCACCACCGCAACAATTACAGCAATGATAAATTCAGCGCTCATGATGCCACCTTTTCAACTTTGGTCCCGGTACGCACCAGCCGGTACCGGATCAGAATATCGCTGGCCAAAAGAAAAAACAGCATCATCGCCTGAAACAGGCCGGTGGCTGCCTTGGGCAGACCGATTGTTGTCTGTGCAATGTCCCCGCCAACAAAAGTAATGGCCAGAACGATACCGGCAAATATCACCCCCAGTGGATTAAGCCGTCCAAGAAAAGCAACAATAATCGCGGTAAATCCATAGTCGGCAGGAAAGCCCGGCGTCATTTGTTGAAATGGTCCCGCCGCTTCAATAATCCCGGCCAATCCCGCCAGGCCACCTGATAACAGCAGCACCAGCCACACGGTTTTATTGGCACTAAACCCGCCATATCTGGCCGCATCCGGGGCCGCCCCCACCACGCGCACCTGAAACCCGAACACGGAACGGGCCATGACAAAAGCCAGTATCAGAGCCACGATAAAAGCAATCGGCACCCCAAGATGCACCACGGTGCCCGGAATAATCGTGGGCAGAGACTGCGAGGGGGTAAAAAACGGTGTTTGGGGAAAGCCAAAGGCCATCGGGTCTTTCCATGGTCCCAAAACCAGGTAATTCAAAATCTGAATGGCCACATAGGTCAGCATGAGCGATGTCAAAATCTCGTTGACCCGAAGTCTGGTTTTAAGCAGTGCGGGAATTGCGGCATAGGCCATCCCCCCAAGCACTCCGGCAATCATCATCACTACCAAAATCCAGGGGCCCTGCATGTCCTGCGTCAGCAATGTCACCCCGGTGCCCGCCAGCGCACCAATGATAAACTGCCCCTCGGCCCCGATATTCCACACATTGGCCCGATAGCCCACCGCAAGCCCCACCCCGATCAAAACCAGAGGGGCCGCCTTCACCCCAAGATCCTGCCATTTCAAGGAGTTGGTGAGTGGGGTCAGAAAAATCTCCCGCACCGCACCGATGCCGTCATAGCCAAGGATCGAAAAAATAATCGCCCCCACCAGCATGGTCAAAAGAACCGCAAATACCGGTGTTGAATAAAGCATTGCAGTGGAGGGTTGCGCGCGTTTTTCAAACCTGAACATCGCCATTATGCAGCCTCCCCGTGAATGCCACCCATAAGCAACCCGATTTCCTCAATCGAGGCGTCTTTGACCGACATGGATTCTGAAAGGCTCCCCTCATTGATTACCGCCAGCGTATCGCAAAGGTCCAGCAATTCATCCAGGTCCTGAGAAATCACAACGATTGCCGACCCCGCCTGCGCCATATCCACCAGCGCCTGATGAATAAACTCCGCTGCCCCTGCATCCACACCCCATGTGGGTTGAGAAACCACCAGCACTTCGGGGACCTGCAAGATTTCGCGCCCCATGATAAACTTTTGCAAATTCCCCCCCGAAAGCGAGCCCGCAAACGCACCGGCTCCGGTTGCCTTCACCCCGAAGCGGGCAATAATCTCATCGGTAAATTCTTTGGCTGCCCCCCCGTGCACCATGCCCCCGCGCACTAGGTTTTGCCGGTGACGCGCTGTTAAGACCGTATTGTCACTTAATGAAAAATCCGGCACCGCCGCATGGCCGTGTCGTTCCTCAGGCACACAACAAAGCCCCGCCTTGCGCCGTCTGTTCGGCCCCATATGCCCGATCAGAATATCGTGCAGATCAATCGCCTCACTCTTAACCCGCACCTCCCCGCTCAGCGCCCCAAGCAATTCGTTCTGCCCGTTGCCTGCAACCCCTGCGATGCCAAAAATCTCCCCCTGACGCACATCAAAATTCAGGTTCTTCAACGCCATCCCGAAGTCATGACTCTTGGCAAGGTTCAGCCCACGCACTTTCAAACGCACATCGCCAAAATTGCGCCCCTCCCCCTTGGCAATACCCTTGAGCGAGCCACCGATCATTTTTTCCGCCATGGATTTCGACGTTTCCTCAGCCGGATTACATTCCCCCACCACCTTGCCGTTACGCAGAATTGTTGCGGTATCACACAATTCCTTTATCTCGTGCAATTTGTGCGAAATATAAAGAATTGAACACCCCTCGCCAGACAGTTGCCTGAGAGTGCCAAAAAGCTGCTTTACTTCCTGCGGCGTCAAAACCGAAGTTGGCTCATCCATAATCAGCAATTTGGGATTGAGCAAAAGCGCCCGCACAATTTCAATACGCTGACGTTCCCCCACGCTCAAAGAAGAAACAATCCGCGAAGGCTCCAGCACCAGACCATAGGCCGCCATCACCTCACGCACCTTTTCTTCCAGCTCCCCCATAGACAGGCCGCCATCCATACCAAGCGCAATATTTTCCAGAACACTAAGCGCCTCAAACAGGGAAAAATGCTGAAAAACCATGCCAATCCCAAGTTGGCGCGCCGCTTTGGGATTGTTCACTTTCAGCGCTTCCCCGTTCCAGCTCATGCCGCCGGCATCGGGTTGCATAATCCCGTAAATCATCTTGACCAAAGTGGATTTCCCGGCGCCATTCTCCCCCAGCAGTGCGTGGATTTCCCCCGGCAGAATTTCAAAACTCACCGCATCATTGGCCAACACGCCCGGAAACCGCTTGGTCACCCCATGCAACGATAAACGTGCAGAAGCCTGCCCCTGGTTCGACTCATTCTGCATCAATTCCCTCCCAAGAACCCGCCAATTCGTTCAGTTCTTCCTGAATCCTGTTCCGGCCCGCCCCAGTGTGGACCAAAATCTGCGCCGCGACTAGTGCACCGATAACTTCAGGACGCTTATCCCCAACACTGTGCGCACCAATCGGACAAATCAGCGGCTCACAAACGCCCCTGCCTGCCCCCGCCTTTTTCATCCAGGAGATAAAACCGGCCCGTTTTGTTTCAGACCCGATCATCCCCACATAGGCCGCATCCCCGCGTTCCAATGCCTCTTTTACAATCATAAAATCCAGGGCATGATCATGGGTCATCACCACGAAGACACTGCCCGCCGGCGCCCCGCGCACCTCCGCTTCGGGCAAAACACTCAACCGCTTTTCAACATTTTCCGGCAAGCCCTGAAAAGCCTCCAGACGCGTATCAACAACAAGGGTCCTAAAAGGCAAAGGCACCAGCGCCTGCGCCAGGGCCTGCCCCACATGCCCCCCCCCCATAATG
>WFOP01000390.1 GCA_015487985.1 Hyphomicrobiales bacterium | reverse complement strand
GGCGGTGTTTTCGCTGATCGGCGTGTTTTTTGTGCGTGCGCCCATCTGGATTGTGGTGGCGCTGGCGGTGATTTTCCTTGGGGGCATGTTTGTTTATCAATCGGATGCGTTCAACGTCAAATATCTGACATGGATCGGGTTCTGGACCGTGGAACCTTATACGCAGGATCTGGTGCCGATGTTTCCCGGTCTTGGTTTTGTGTTCAGCGGTATTGTGCTGATGCGGGTGATTTTGGCATGGGACGCGGGCATGCAGGCGCTATCCTGGCAGGTGCAAAACTGGTGGTTTGACGGGTTGGTGAAGGCGGGGCGCTGGAGTTTGCTTATCTATCTCATCCATCAACCGATTTTGTTTGCGATTATCATGCCGCTGGCCAACTGGCTGGAGCCGGGAAAAATGAGCGTTGAGGAACAGGCGCAGATTTTCAAGGGCAATTGCGTGGCGTTTTATATCAGCCCGGAGGGAAATGAGGGGGCGGCGGAGGCCTATTGTTCGTGCGCAACGGAGATGATGCTGGATAATGACCTGTTCGAAGCCTCAACGCTGGCGGACCTCACAGCACAACAATCGCTGATTTATGACGCGATCCCGCGCATGTGCAGCGCGATGGCTGAATAATTTTGGGGGGCGCCCCCACCCTGGCCCTCCCCACAAGAGGGGGAGGGGGAAGTTCTTTCGTCATTGTGAGGAAGCGAAGCCGACGAAGCAATCCAGATTGCTGGCTTTGGCGCAGATGGTTCTGGATTGCCGCGCGCAAAGAGGCGCTCGCAATGACGGCTATTGTTAGTTTCCATCGTCATCACCCGGTTCATCCGGGTGATCCAGTGCGAGGCATTTGCGGGGCTGAAGGGCCGGTTCTTAGCGCAAGGACTTGCGCTGCTGGATTGCCCGAATGAATCGGGCAATGACGGGGAGATTTCAGTTCCTTTTTTTATCCCCCCTTAACAAAGCTTTCCAGCACCTTTTTGCGCCCCACGCTCTCAAACAAAATCGTCAGTTTATTGCCTTCAATGGCCTGCACTTCGCCTTCGCCGAATTTCAGGTGCAGCACGGTCTGGCCGACCGAAAAGGCGCTGTTGGAGCGGATGTTGACCGAGCGGGCGACCAGTCCGCCCTCGATTGTTTTTGGCCCCGAAGATGTGCGGGCGGATTTTTGTGCCCGGGCGCGTTTCCAGCCGGGGGTTTCGTAATTGCTTTCAAACGGGTCGGAGGTGTCAAAGCGGGAGGGGGTTTTCTGGCCGCCGTAATTATAGCCGCCGTAGGAGGAGCCGGTGTCGGTGACTTCCACCACTTCGGCGGGGAGTTCGTCGAGAAACCGCGAAGGCAGGGCCGAGTTCCACAAGCCGTGGGTGCGCCGGTTTTGGGCCAGTGAAATGCGGGCACGCTGGCGGGCGCGGGTGATGCCGACATAGGCGAGGCGGCGTTCTTCCTCCAGTCCCACGCGCCCGGATTCATCGAGCGAGCGCTGGGAGGGGAACAGGCCGTCTTCCCAGCCGGGCAGAAAGACGGTTTTGAATTCAAGCCCCTTGGCGGCATGCAGGGTCATAATGGAAACGGCGTCGTCGCTGTCGGCGGCGTCCTTGTCCATTACCAAAGCGATATGTTCGAGGAACCCGCCAAGGCTTTCAAAATCCTCCATGGCGCGCACCAGTTCCTTGAGATTTTCAAGGCGGCCCGGCGCATCGGCGCTCTTTTCATTTTGCCACATGGCGGTGTAACCGCTTTCGTCCAGAATGATTTGCGCCAGTTCGTGGTGGGGCAGGGTGCGGGCCTGTTCCGCCCAGCCATCAAACTGGGCCAGCAATGCGCGCAAGATCGTGCGTGGGCGCGCTTTTAGATCATCGGTTTCCAGCAATTGGCGGGTGGCCTGCATTATCGGGATATTTTGGGCGCGGGCGGCTTCGTGCAGAATTTTAACCGTGGCGTCGCCAAGGCCGCGTTTGGGCACGTTGACGATGCGTTCAAAAGCCAGATCGTCGGCATTCTGGGCGGTGATGCGCAGGTAGGCCAGCGCGTCGCGGATTTCTTTTCGTTCATAAAAACGCGCGCCGCCAATAACTCGATAGTTCAGGCCAAGGGTGATAAAACGTTCTTCAAACGAACGCATCTGGGCGGAGGTGCGCACCAGAATGGCCATGGAATTAAGGGGGTCGCCCTTGCGCTGATATTGCTCGATTTCCTCCCCCACATGGCGCGCTTCTTCTTCGCTGTCCCACAGGGAGGTAACCCCCAGTTTTTCCCCTTCGTTGGTGACATCGGTTTGCAGGGTTTTTCCCAGCCGGGTTTCATTGTGGGCAATCAGGTGTGAGGCGGCTTTAAGGATATTGGCGGTGGAGCGGTAATTTCGCTCGAGGCGCACGACTTTTGCGCCGGGGAAATCAATTTCAAATCTGAGAATATTATCCACCTCAGCCCCGCGCCAGCCATAAATGGACTGGTCGTCATCCCCCACAACGCAAATGTTGGCTTTGTCAGCGGGTTTGCCCTGCGCCAGCAGGCGCAGCCAGAGATATTGCGCGACATTACTGTCCTGATATTCGTCCACCAGCATATATTTGAAGCGGGCGTGATAGTGCGCCAGCACGTCGGGATGTTCACGGAACAGGCGGATGCCTTCAAGCAGCAGATCGCCAAAATCAGCGGCGTTAAGGGTTTTCAGCCGGGCCTGATATTCGTGATAGATATTGTCCGCCTTGCCGTTGGCAAACATGCCGATTTCTGCCGGTCCAACGTCTTTTGGCAAAAGCCCCCGGTTTTTCCAGCTGTCCATCATGGTGGCGAACTGGCGGGCGGGCCAGCGTTTTTCATCTATCTGTTGGGCGGTCAACAGCTGTTTTATCAGGCGAATCTGATCGTCGGTGTCTAAAATTGTGAAGTCGGATTTCAGGCCCACCAGTTCAGCATGATGGCGCAGGATGCGGGCGCCAATGGAGTGGAAAGTGCCAAGCCAGGGCATGCCCTCCACAGACGCACCGATAATGGAGCCAACCCGCTCTTTCATTTCACGGGCTGCCTTGTTGGTGAATGTCACCGAGAGGATTTCATTTCCGCGCGCTTTGCGGGTGGCCAGAATATGGGCAATGCGGGTGGTCAGGACGCGGGTTTTTCCGGTGCCGGCGCCGGCCAGGGCAAGCACCGGCCCTTCCGTTGTCAGCACCGCCATGCGCTGTTCTTCGTTTAATCCATCAAGATAATCAGGGGTCTGTGCGCCCAATTGTGAGGTGATGGGCCTCTTGGAATCAGGTGCAGTCGCGCTGGAGGATGGAAGGTCTGGTCTGGAACTGTTCATTGGGGCGCCGGGTCTTTTTATTCAAAGAAGTGCAGAAGAATCACTTTTTGTTCTCCTGCCAATATAGGGGGCAATAAGGCATTTGTATATGTTTTCAGATAGGCGTTTTTCCCGGAATACAAGCGTATTGGGAGGAAATCATTGCCTAAAAAATAGGCAGACTTGTGTAACGTAAATGTTACTCGTATAGTAACGGGGTTAGAGGAATAGACAAAATAAGGGGGTAACATGAATATACTGCGTGGCGCTGCCATTGTGGCAGCAACTTCAGTTTTGCTTTTGGGATCAACGGGTTCTATATTAGCAACTGGTGATGAAGAAGAGAATCGCGAAATTGGTGACTATGAATTTAGTTCCGGTTCGCCTGATTTTGTTCACGGTGTTCCAACAAATCCTGAAGAAGCCTGGACGCTGGCAATCGGGGGACGTATTTATGATAACTGGTGGGTAGCGCTGGACGTTGCCGAACCGCGGGGAACGCATCCCAGTTATCCTGAGGTCGGGCAGAAATCCGGCCCGGCAACATGGCGTTGCAAAACCTGTCATGGCTGGGATTTCCTTGGTAGCGAGGGGATTTATTCCGAAGGCAGTTCCAACTATACCGGGATTGGCGGCATTCGGGCGGCACAGGGGCGTTCTGTGGAGCAAATCGCGGCGACTTTGCGTGATTCAACGCATCTTTATACCACTGACATGATCAGCGATGAACAATTGGGCCGTATTGCCGCTTTTGTCAGCCGGGGTCAGATTGACGTGGCAAAATATGTGGATTTGGAAACACGCCAGATGATCGCAGGGGATATCAACCGCGGGCGTGGTATTTTCCAGACCGTTTGTGCGGCCTGTCACGGGTATGACGGCAGGCTTCTTGATTGGGGGGACGGGGAGTCTTCCAATTTCGTTGGTACAGAAGCATCTGAATTGCCCGATGAGGTATTGCATAAAGTTCTCAGCTCGCACCCAGGGGCTGCAATGATTAACTTGCGTGCATTCCCGGTTGATTATTCTGTTGACGTTGTGGCCTATGCCGCGACTTTGCCAATCGACTAGGATTTGTTTCAAACATAACTCTGGCGATGCTAACTTGCTGATCGCCGGAGTTTTCAATGCGGGTTGGCCGTTGTCGGTTAGTGGCCGGTCGTTTGAATTCCAAAAGCACTTTTGCTCTTAATACGGGTGAAAGTGCTTTTTGTTTAAGGAGTGTGTGAATGCAATTGCGATTTGAAGCCGTGCCGGTTTTGCACACTGAACGGCTGGAAATGCGGGAGGTTCGCGCCGCCGATTTTATGGACTTCGCCGCCATGTGGGCCGACCCGGTGGTGGTGAAGCATATTACGGGCGTTGTATCTACCCGCGCTGAGAGTTGGGTTCGCATGATGTCGCTTGCGGGGTCGTGGCCACTTAACGGTTTTGGCTATTGGATAATTATTGAAAAAATTAGTGGTCGTTTTGCAGGGATTGCCGGGTTTGGTGAATTGAAACGCGAAATTAACCCAAGCATTGAGGGGCAGCCTGAAGCTGGATGGGTGTTGGCGCACTGGGCGCACGGGCGCGGGTTTGCAACCGAGGCCATGGGGGCAGCAATGGATTGGGGGCTGCCACGCTTTGGCGGCATAAAACCAGTGGCCATTATGGACCCGGATTATCCGGCAACCAGACGGGTTGCTCAAAAATGCGGGTTTGTTGAAAAGGAACTGACGACCTATAAAGGGGAGCCATGCCTGATTATGGAATTTGCAGGATAATCAGCAATGTTCTTCGCGGCTTTTTTCCACCAGCGCTTCGTTGAAATTTGACAGGGCATCCACATGGTAAATCCACCCGCAGGGGGTATTGTCCTTTGTGCAGGTAACCAGAATCCGGGTTTTCCCGCTGTTGGAAAACGCCTTCAGGGCATCGGCAAGATTATCATTTTCTCTTAGCCAAATGCGTGAGGGATCAAGGGGTGGGGGATTGATATCGGGGTCAAACGGTTTCATCAGGTTGCCGACGAATACCTGTTTTGCCAAATGTGTGTGGGGGCCTTCTTCCAGCATGATACCGCGTGAATAAAGCTGCCAGAAGAAGAAACTGCGCCCCATGAATGTCTGAGAG
>WFOP01000389.1 GCA_015487985.1 Hyphomicrobiales bacterium | reverse complement strand
GCCCGGCGGCGGATGCGTTGCGCGCGCCAACAATGGCGATGGCTTTATCATCATTTTGCCTGATGGTGCCCATGATTGAAATCAACGGCGGGGGGGAATGAATAAATTGCAGCAGGTGGGGATAATCCGGCTCGCCGATCCCAACCATGCGCGCGCCCATATTGTTGAGCTGTTCGAGTTCGTATTCCGCCTGTTCCACCGGGGTGATGCGCGGGCTGGTTTTGCTGCCACCACGCCGGGTCAACTCGGGCAAGACCGCCAGCGCCTCTTCAGCGGTGCCGAATTTATTTATCAACTGGCGAAAGGTGGTGGGGCCGACATTTGAGGAGCGAATGAGGCGCAGCCAGGCAACGCGCTGGGGGTGGGTCAGCTGGCGTTTGCTTTGATCAGGACTATACATTGTGCATTAACTTTTTGCGCCGCCAATTTTTGGTTCGGTGCCGGCAATAAGGCGTTTTATGTTTTCATGGTGCCGGTAAATCAGCAAAAGGGCAAGGGCCAGTGCGGTAAGGCTCAAGGCAGCGCCGGCAACAAACCATGCGAATATCGGGGAGGTGATTGCCGCTGTGATACCCGCGAGTGAGGACTGTCTGGAAATAAGCGCAGTGGCCAGCCAGACAAGGCAAAAAGCGATCCCCACCGGCCAGGCCAGTCCCAATAATGCGCCAATCATGGTGGCAACGCCCTTGCCGCCCCGGAAGCGGAGCCAGACGGGGAATAAATGGCCCAGAAACGCGGAAAAACCGGCAATCATGGCGGCGGTTTCACCCCATAAATATCGGGCCAGAACAATGGCAAGGGTCGCCTTTGCCGCATCCAGAACGAGGGTTGATGCCGCCAGCCCCTTTTTGCCGGTTCTAAGCACATTGGTGGCCCCGATATTGCCCGAGCCGATCTCGCGAATATCGCCGCCGCCGGTGGCCTTTGTGAGCACCAGTCCGAAGGGGATTGAGCCGAATAAATATCCAAGAATGGCGGCATAAAGCAATGTCAGATCAAGCAATGGGCACCTCGTTTTCATGGTCAAAGACCAGTTGTCCGGCCACATAGGTCTGCATGACTTTACCCGAAAAGCGCGCGCCTTCAAACGCGGTGTTGTTGGAGCGCGAATTTATGCTGGCTTCATCCACCACCCATGGATAATCCGGGTCGGCAATAAAAAAATCCGCCGGTGCGCCTTTGCTCAATCTTCCTGAATTCAATCCCAAAATCTCAGCGGGCCTGATGGTCATGGCGCGCAATATGCTCATCAGGTCCGTGTCCCCGGAATGAACCAGACGCAAGGCGGCCGAGAATAGGGTTTCAAGGCCGATGGCGCCACTGGCAGCCTCGGCAAACGGGCGGCGTTTCACCTCAACGTCCTGGGGGTCGTGGCCTGAGTGAATGGTGTCAATGGTGCCATCATTCAGCCCCGCGATCATGGCGTGGCGGTCGTCTTCACTGCGCAAAGGGGGGTCGAGCTTGAAAAAGGTGCGGTATTGGCCCACGTCAATTTCGTTCAGGGTGAGGTTGTTGATGCTGGCGCCGGCTGAAATCGTTGCGGATTTGTCTTTTTCCCGCTTGAGTATTTCAATGGAGTTTTTGCAGGAAATCTGGGCGGCGTGATAGCGGACTTTGGTCAGAAGTGCCAGTTGCAGGTCACGGCTCAGGGGGATGGTTTCGGCTTCAAGCGGAATGCCTTTGAGGCCCAGAGTTGTGGCGAAAAACCCCGAATTCATTACGCCAACTCCGGTTAAGCCATCATCTGAAACATGGTGGGCGACGGGCAGATCAAAATTGGCGGCATAGGTGAATGCCTGACGCAGCAGGGCCGAGCTTTGAATGGAATTGCGCCCCTCGCTCAGGCAGATGGCCCCGGCCTGTTTGAGCAGGCCGAATTCGCTTATTTCTTTGCCCTTCAGTCCTTTGGTGATGGCGGCGCTGGGCAATACGTTGACACAGCAATCATTTTGCGCCCGCCGGATGATAAAGTCCACCAGCGCCCCGTCGTCAATTGCGGGGAGGGTGTCGGGCATGCACACAAAACTGGTGACACCACCGGCAGCGGCGGCCTTTGAGGCGCTGGCCAGTGTTTCGCGATATTCATGACCTGGCTCGCCGGTAAAAACGCGCATGTCAATCAGGCCGGGGCTGAGCAATTGGCCCCTGGCGTTCACAATTATTGTATCCTCTGGCGCACCGGGGATTTCACCGGTTGCCGTGTCCACAATGACTCCGTTTTGAACAAAAATAGCCCCGATATGGTCGGTATTGGAAGCGGGATCAATCAGGCGGGCATTTTTGATGATAAGGGGGTTAAGCAATTGTTTTCTCTCCCTTATTCAGAAGCGAATCCAGCACCGCCATGCGCACGGCAACCCCCATTTCCACCTGTTCCGTGATGACGGAGCGGGGGCCGTCTGCAATGGCGGGGTCAATCTCGACACCCCGGTTCATGGGGCCGGGGTGCATGACGATGACGTCGGGTTTTGCGTGGGCGAGTTTTTCGGCATCAAGGCCATAAAAGCGATAATATTCGCGGATGGAGGGGGTGATGGGCAGCTTGTTTGAGGTGTCGGACTGTCGTTCGTGTTGCAGGCGCAACATCATCACAACATCAACGTCTTTCAGGCCCTCTTGCATGGATGTGAATACTTCAGTAGCCAGATTTTCAATGCCCGAGGGGAGCAATGTCCGGGGGGCAATGACCCGCGTGCGCACGTTCATGGCGCCGAGTAAAAGCAGGTTTGAGCGGGCAACGCGCGAGTTGGCAATATCGCCGCAAATGGCGATCGTCAGGCCGGAAATGCGCTGTTTGTGGTGGCGAATGGTGAGGGCGTCAAGCAGGGCCTGGGTGGGGTGTTCGTGGGCGCCATCGCCGGCGTTTATCACCGAACAGCCCACTTTTTGCGAAAGAAGCTCCACCGCACCGGCGGATGAATGGCGCACTACAATTACGTCGGGCTGCATGGCGTTCAAAGTGGTGGCGGTGTCGATGAGGGTTTCCCCTTTTGCCACCGAGGAGGTTTTGACCGACATGTTGACGACGGTTGCCCCAAGGCGCTTGCCGGCGATTTCAAAGCTGGCCTGGGTGCGGGTAGAGTTTTCAAAAAACAGGTTGATCTGTGTTTTGCCCGCGAGGGTGGGCAGGGTCTTTTTGGGCTGGCGCGATATGGGCACCATGGCGTCGGAACGATTGAGCAGGTTTTCTATATCGTATTGATCTAACTGAGAAATACCAAGCAAATGGGTGTGCGGAAATGGTATGTTTGCGCCGATGTTTTGTGCGCTGACTGCACTTGAGAGATGTGTCTTTTGTTCAGACATGAAATGCCTTTGCCCCCGATTTATCAGGGTCTAGCGCACCGATGGCGTTGTGCCAAGGGTTTTGTGTCAGGTAGCAAATTTATTGCGTGAAATTTATTGTGCGAAGTTCATGGCGAAATAAATCACGATGGGCATGGTTATGAACGATATCAAAACCTGTGCTGTGGAGGTGGCGGCATAGAGTTCAGTGTCGCCCCCCATGGCGCGGGCCAGTATGTAGCCGTTGACGGCGGTGGGAACCGAGGCGGCAATTACCATGATGATGAACTGGGTGCCAGTAATATCAAAGGCCAACGCCAGCCCGGCGGCCAGAAGGGGGGTGAACAGCAATTTTATAACAGTTGAAAAAACCACTTCCTTGCCGGAGGTCTTCATGGCTTTCCAACTCAGGCCCGCACCAAGTGCCAGCAGAGAAACCCCAAGAGCTGCCCGGCCCAAAAGATCAAGGGAAACAAATAAAGGTTCTGGCAGTTCTATGCCTAATACCTTGATAAATATGCCAATTGTTATGCCCCAAAGTAGCGGATTCCGTAAAAGTGCCCCCGCGATCAGCGCAAATGTGGGTTTTGTTTTGCCGGCATAGGTGGCTAAAACCAGTATGTTTATAACGTTAAGGAAGGGGACCATTACCACGAATGCGATGGCCAGAACCGCCAGTCCGGGAACGCCATAAAGCTTGTCGACAACCGCCAGCGCGATGAAGCCGTGCCAGCGGGTTGTGGTCTGAAAAATAGTCGTAAATGCGGGGCCGCGCACATGCCCGATGTCGCGCAAGGGGCGCCGCAACAGCCAAATCAGAACAGAAACAATCACCACCATTGTGAACAAGGCGATGCCAAAGGAGGTAAGCTCATCAAAGGCCATATCCGCGCGGGCAAGGGTGGTAATCAGGAGGGCGGGGAACAGGAGCCAGAATGAAATCATCTCGACGCCGCGCCATTGTTCTGAGGGGACAAGACCGGATTTGCGCAAGGTAAAACCAAGGACGATAAGGGCAAAAATCGGCAGCAGGGATGAAAATACAATGAGCATGATTGATTATTTCGGTTGTGGCGGCAATTCAGAAAAAAATAGCAGGCGAGTAACAGCGAGGAATAAAAGGCGGAAGCAGAACGGCAAAAACTAAAAAAGGATCACCGAAGAATCATTGGAAAAACCACTGATAGAGATAGCGTAGAATCCACATGGTAGAATCACTGTGAAACTTTCAGGAATGACAGCAAAAATTTCGGATTTTGCCAAAACTTTATTTTGCCTCAGGTGCCAAGTCGATCAAGCACCCCTTGAAGGATAAAACTGGCGGCGAGTTTATCAACCACCTGCGTTCTTTTGGCGCGCGACACATCCGCTTGAATCAGGGTGCGGGTCACGGCGGAAGTGGACAGGCGTTCATCCCAGAACGCAATGGGCAAATCTGTTCTTGTTTTCAGGTTGCGGGCAAAGGCCCTGGTTGATTGCGCGCGCGGGCCTTCGGAGCCATCCATATTCAGGGGCAGGCCAAGAATGATGCCCGCAATCTGATTTTCAGAAATGATTTCACAAATCCGGTCGGCGTCGATGGTGAACTTTTTGCGTTTGATGGTTTCAAGGGGTGTCGCGGTCAGGCGCAATCCATCGGAAATGGCAACGCCAATGGTTTTCGTGCCAAGGTCCAGCCCCATCAACCGCCCCGAGGGGGGCAGGTGGGCAGTTGAGTTTATGCTGTCTTGGGGTGTTGATTTTGATTTGGCGGGTTCGGTTTGCATAAGCATGGCCTTATCAGTGATGATGCGTTTGGTCCATTGATTTGATGGTTGAATGTTCTGCTCAATCTCATGATACCGGTTTGGTTTAAGGCCAATATCGAATTCAGAACGAATCGTTTATTATTTATCCATGCGAATTTTATTGTTGATATTTGTGTTGGCGGGGGCGGTTTTTGTGGCTGTTCCGATTGTGAGCGGGCAGGGGGTGCTGGTTTGGCAAAGTAAAGCCACGCAATTGGGCACCACTGCGCTCAAATGCCGATATGTCAGCGGGCTGAGCATGTTTGAAACGGTCAGCCGGTATGAGGCATGGGCCTACCCCAATAAGGTCTGTAGTATTTTTGCCCCGATTGAGGATTAGTCGGGGCCTTTCAAAAGTGCTAAATCCCTTGCAAGAGCGTGTCAGGCATTGCTAAGAGAATATCCGATGAAAGGCGAAGCTTCGCCGTTTGGTTTCAAGGAAATATATTTATGTCAGTTGATGCAAAAATTGTGCGCCGCATTGGGCATTTGGCTCGAATTAAAATTGAAGAAAGCGAAGTTGAAACCTATGCGGGTGAGTTGAACGCCATTTTAGGATTTGTTGAACAGCTTAATGAAGTGGATGTTGAGGGTGTGGAGCCGATGACTTCGGTAACCCCCATGACCCAGCGCATGCGCAAGGATGAAGTTAACCTTGGCGGCCATCCTGAAAAAATCGTTTCCAATGCCCCCTTGAGCGAAGATAATTTCTTTATGGTGCCAAAGGTTGTCGAGTAGCTGTGATGGCGGTTTGTGTTTGCCCTGTTTCTGTCAGCGTTGAAACGCCATTGCAGGACGATGTGCGAGCGCTGATTGAGGGGCTGAATGCGCATCTGTTGCCTTTGTCTCCTGTTGAGTTTCAATTCAAAATGAATGCTCAGGAAATGGCGGGTGAAGACACGCTGGTTTTTGTTGCCCGGGATGATAGCGGCGCGGCGGTGGGGCTTGGCGCGCTCAAGAGTCACGGCAATGTCGGGGGGGAAGAACTGGGGGAAGTAAAACGCATGTTCACCCTGCCGGCGGTGCGCGGTCAACGGGTCGGGGTGGCGTTGCTTGAAGCGATTATTGGCAAGGCAAAAGAGTTGGGGCATTCGCGTTTGAAGCTGGAAACGGGCATTGGTGAAGGTTATGCGGGGGCCTGGCGCTTGTATGAGCGAAACGGGTTTGTGCGGTGTGGGGCGTTTCTGGACTATCCTGACAGCGGATATTCGGCTTTTTTTGACAGGGAACTGGGATGAGCATCAAGGGGAAAATCCTGTTGTTGCTGGTCGCCGGGCTGGGTATATCGCCTGCGCTGGGAGAACAGGACAAACTGTTTGAAGGCGTATGGGTGAGCAATGCTGAATTCTGCCCCCTGATGGAGGAAATCGGCACGCGGGCGATTTTTGGCAATGATATTGCAATCATCACCATGGAGGGGGGATTTGTCGGCTTTGAATTCTATTGTGATTTTAACGAATTTGCATATGGAACTGATGGGAAATCTGTTTTAATTTCCGCGACATGCGGGGATTCATCCGAAGGTTTTGAAGAAAGCATCTACTTGAATTTATATGGCGGGGACGGCGCGGATAACCAAATGCGTTTTGAATTTAACTCCCCTTATATTACGGGCAGAGATGGCCCGGAGCGGGGGGAGGAAGACAGCCGGTTTTTATTCTCCCGGTGTGATAATCTGACTGAAACAATGCTTGTTGAAAGAAGTGAACCTTGACCGATTTAACCAAACTCAGCCTTGCGGCCACCCGTGAGGGACTTAAGGCTAAAGATTTTACCTCAGTTGAAGTAACAAACGCCTATCTTGGGGCCATTGAAAGCGCCAACCCGACCCTGAATGCCTATATCACGGTTGAGGCGGAGCAGGCGCGGGAAATGGCGGCTGCCAGCGATAAGAAACTGGCCGCTGGAACCGGGGGGCTGCTTGAAGGGGTGCCGCTTGGCATCAAGGACCTGTTTGCCACCAAGGGCACCCATACGCAGGCGGGCAGCCATATACTGGACGGGTTCAAACCTGAATATGAAAGCACAATTACAGCCAACCTGTGGAGCGATGGTGCTGTCATGCTGGGCAAGCTGAACATGGATGAGTTTGCCATGGGTTCCTCCAATGAGAGTTCCTATTACGGGGCGGTGAAAAATCCATGGAAGGCGGACGGCTCGAATGCTGATCTGGTGCCGGGGGGGTCCTCGGGCGGCTCGGCGGCTGCGGTTAGTGCCTGGCTGTGTGCCGGGGCAACGGCCACCGACACCGGAGGGTCAATTCGTCAGCCGGCAGCCTTTACCGGCACGGTGGGCATTAAGCCAACCTATGGTCGTTGTTCGCGCTGGGGGGTGGTGGCGTTTGCTTCTTCGCTGGATCAGGCCGGGCCGATTACACGCACGGTGGAGGACAGCGCAATCATGCTGACTTCCATGGCCGGGTTTGACGAAATGGACAGCACCAGCGTTGATATGGCGGTGCCCGATTTTGCCGCCGCTGTCGAGCGTGGCGTGAAGGG
>WFOP01000388.1 GCA_015487985.1 Hyphomicrobiales bacterium | reverse complement strand
GCAATGGACTCCCAGTGGGAGGGGGGCTTGTGATCGGGATCACGAATAATTTCCACCTCGTCCCCATTGCGCAGGCGCGACACAATCGGAGAAATAACGCCATTGATTTTTGCCCCGGTACAGGTGTCGCCGATATCCGTGTGCACAGCATAGGCAAAGTCAATGGGGGTTGCACCGCGCGGCAGGGCAATCAGGCGACCACGGGGGGAAAAGCAAAACACCTGGTCCTGAAACAATTCCAATTTGGTATATTCCAGAAATTCCTGCGTATCGCTGCCCTGGGTGAGATGTTCGATGGTTTGGCGCAGCCAGTTGAAAGCGGCGCTTTCCTGCTCCAGTTTTTTGAACTTGGCCCCGTGACTGTCTTTATACCCGGCATGTCCGGCAACCCCGAATTCGGCGACAAAGTGCATTTCACGGGTGCGGATTTGCAGTTCAGCCCGCTGCCGGCCCGGCCCCACAATGGTGGTGTGGATGGAACGGTAATCATTGTACTTGGGTACGGAGATATAATCTTTGAAGCGACCGGGCACCATTTTCCAGTGGGCATGGACAACCCCCAGGGTACGATAGCAATCATCCACACTATCCACAATCACCCGAAAGCCGATAATGTCGGACAATTGCTCCAAAGCAATGTCGCGCTGTTCAATCTTGCGAAAGATTGACCAGGGATGTTTCAGGCGGGCATGGACTTCCGCTTCAATACCGGCAACGCCAAGGGCCTTGGTCAGTTCGCTGGTAATCTGGGCAATGACCTCACGATTGTCATCCTCCATGTGTTTGAGGCGATTCGTGATGATTGCGCAATGGTCGGGTTGCAGGACCTTAAAAGCAATATCCTCCAGTTCCGAACGCATATCCTGCATGCCCATACGCCCGGCAAGCGGCGCATAAATATCCATGGTTTCCTGCGCAATGCGACGGCGTTTTTCTTCGGGCACGAACTCGATGGTGCGCATATTGTGCAGACGATCCGCCAGTTTGACGATCAGAACCCGTACATCCTGAGAAATTGCCAGTAAAAGTTTGCGCAGGTTTTCCGCCTGTGCCTCTTCCCGGGTGACCAGTTTGAGCCGTTCGATTTTTGTCAACCCGTCGACCACTTCTGCCACCTGCGGGCCAAAAAGCTGGTCGATTTCCTCGCGGGTTGCATCGGTATCTTCGATTGTATCGTGAAGCAGGGCCACCGCAATCGTGGTGTCATCCAGCTTCATATCGGTAAGGATGGCCGCCACTTCCAGCGGATGATTGAAATAGAGATCCCCCGACGCGCGCATCTGGGTGCCATGCTTTTTCATGGCATACACATAGGCGCGATTGAGCATATCCTCATCAGCATTGGGATTGTAGGCCAGCACCCGCTCGACCAATTCATACTGGCGCATCATTTGACAATACCTGACAGCTAAAAAAATGGCGCCGACAGCAACCGACGCCACTTCATATAACTATAGTGCAGAAAAACGCTTAATCAATCGTCTCGACGATCGGGGGGGGAAAGACTTTCGATTCCACGCAGCAATTCTTCTTCGCTCATGGAATCAAATGTCACTGTTTCTTCTGCTGCAGCACCGGTCATCCCTTCGATTGCAGCGGGTGCTGCTTCTTCAGGCTCATCAACCTCCACATAATTCTGCAGGGAGTGAATCAGGTCTTCTTCAAGGTCCTCAGGGGACAAAGTGCCCGCGCCAATCTCACGCAGCGCAATAACAGGATTTTTGTCATTGTCGCGGGGCACAGTTATCTCAGCACCATTTGCAATCAAACGGGCACGATGGGCGGACATCAATATCAGGTCAAAACGGTTTTCAACTTTCTTGATGCAGTCTTCAACGGTAACGCGAGCCACGTTCTCTCCTCTTCGAACACGAAATATCGGGGAATCCAATGCCTCATACACCACCTTTGGCGGACTGACAAGGGAATTTGAATGTGATTTATGTGTGTTTGTGTGACAATTGCCCCTCAAAAATGTGACAGAATCCGAAAAAAACAATATTAAGCGAATTGTTCGTTTGATGTTCACGTTTTTGTTGGCAACGAAATGCGGCCTCAATTTTGGGTAATAATTGTTGACGCAGATCGTTTGTTCTTACTTTATTGATATTTGGAGCGAAAAATAATGGAACTGGACCCGCAGGACAAAGTTGTTGTGTTTATTGACGGTGCCAACCTTTATGCCACTTCCAAGGCAATTGGAATTGATATCGATTACAGGAGCCTGCTGGCGGACTTGCGCAAAAAGTGCAGATTTGTCCGCGCTTATTATTTTACCGCCTATCTTGATGATCAGGAATATTCTTCAATCCGGCCCTTGATCGACTGGCTGGACTATAACGGTTACAACATGGTCACAAAGCCGGCCAAAGAGTTTACCGATGCCACCGGACGCCGCAAAATCAAAGGCAATATGGATATTGAAATTGCCGTGGAGGCGCTCGAGCTGTCCCCCCATTATGACCATATGATCCTGTTTTCGGGCGATGGTGATTTTACCTGCCTGATCAAGGCACTGCAACGACAGGGGAAAAAAGTCACCATTGTTTCAACCCTGTCCACCCCCACCCCCATGGTTGCGGATGAATTGCGCCGGCAGGCCGATTTTTTTGAAGATGTGGTT
>WFOP01000387.1 GCA_015487985.1 Hyphomicrobiales bacterium | reverse complement strand
GCACTGGATCACCGGGTCATCAACAACCCGCAAATGGCCCTTGGCAGCCTGACCCGCGAAATCTTACGCATGAGTGAAATCGTGGAAATGATGGCGCGCCCGGTGATGGAGCTTTATGAAAGCGGCAATCAGGAACAAATTCAATTTGTGCAGGATCTGGATAAAAGTGTGAACGCCGCCCTGAGCGATATCCGGCGCTATGTCGCGGCAATCCCACGGGATAAAATGACAAAGGCGGAGGCGCGCCATGCCCGTGAACTCACTGAATATGCCATCAATCTTGAAGTGGCGGGCGATATTATTTCCAAAAAACTGATGAAACTTGCTCTTTCCAAATCCCGCAAAAAGGTGAAATTTTCATCGGCAGGCTGGGCGGAATTGCAGGCATTGCATGAACGTGTGATCGCCAATATGACGCTGGCATTCAATGTGCTTCTTTCCGAAGATATTGAAAGCGCACGCCTGTTGATGGAAGAAAAATCCAATATGGCAAGCAAAGAGCACAAGAGCCGCAAGAAACATCTCAAACGGTTGCGCGAAGGGCGCGAAGAAAGCTTTGAAAGCAGTGATATCCATCTGGAAACATTGCGGGCCTTAAAAGACCTCAATTCACAGATTGCAGCCGTTGCCTATCCCATTCTTTACAAGCATGGCCAATTGCTTGAAACACGACTTGTGGAAGAAATGGGCTCTGAGGCCGATTAAGCAGCCGAGCAAATGGCCCCCAGAACGGTGGCCGGTTCTTCAGGTTTCCTGTAAGACAATCGGCCCCTCAGGGGCGCTCACCACGGGCCATTCGCGCGTTGATATCGGCAATAACCGGTTCAATATCGGCTAGGGAATCAATGACATAGTGTGCCCCGGTTTTGAGCAGAATATCCCTGGTGTGGGCCATGCGGCGGGCAATTTGCGTTTCGCTCAATTGCGCTGCCTCCTCCATGGAATTGATATTCATGTAATTGGAATAGCGCGTGACCCCCACACCCCAGCATCCCGCATTGATGGCTTCGCCCACCCCTGAAGCGGTGTCATCCACCTTGACCACGGATTGAATCGTTTGAATGTCCAGCAGGTCAAGGTTTTTGTAAACCATGTGGGGATTGGGGCGTGCGCCGTGCAGAACCTCATCCCCAGCCACCGTTGCGTCCGGGGTAAAACCTTGCGCGATGCAGTCTTTAAGCAAAACATCCACCATGGAACGAATAAAGCCGGTTGAGGCACCGATTTTTATGCCTTGCGCCTGCAGGCGATTGCAAACATCTTTGACACCGGGAAGAAGGCGGGTATATTCGGGCAGGCAGGCCAGTTGCGCGGGAACAAAATCGGCAAACATGGTGTCCACATCATTTTGGGTGGGGTAGCTGCCCTTGATGGATTTCCAGCGTTCGGCAATCACGGGGTCTTGTGTGAGTTTTTTGATGTGCAGGTCTTTGCGCAGGCCCATTGGCCCGCGCGCCTCAAGCATTGAAATCTCAACCCCCTGCATCTTGAACACCTCGACAAACACCACTGCGGGGGCGATGACATAAGCGTCTGCAAGGGTGCCGCTCCAGTCAAGAATGAGCGCTTTTACTTCCCCCTGATAGGTTCTTCTGTAATTGAAATCTCCAAACCGGTTCATATTTTTATCCCTTTTTGTTGAGGTTGATTGAATATTCAGGCGGCCAGTCTGGCGCGCTCCAATAACGCGGCAGGGGGCGGGGCGGCGCTTTTTACCCCCATAATCTGGAGGCACTGCGCAGCGGCATTGATGAATTTGGCCATTACCGCCTCGTCAATATGACCGATGCAGCCGATGCGAAAACTGTCTACAATCGTGAGCTTGCCGGGGTAAATGATGAAGCCCTTTTGCTTCAGCAACTGATAAAATTCAGGAAATACAAAATTTTTGTCAGCGGGATTAAAGAATGTGACAATTATGGGGGAAAGCCAGCGATCCCTGAGCAGGGTTTCAAATCCAAGTGCACGCATACCGGCCACCAGAAAGTCCCGGTTTGCCATATAGCGTTGGCAACGCCCGCTAATCCCCCCTTCCCCCGCATGCAAATCAAGTGCCTTCATGAAGGCCGCCACGACATGGGTTGGGGGAGTAAAGCGCCACTGGCCAGTTTTGTTCATGGTTTGCCATTGATCATTCAAGTCAAGGCACAGGGAATGAGAACGCCCTTCTGCCGCCTGCAACTGACTTTTTCTGGCCATGATAAACCCAAAACCGGGCACCCCCTCCAAACACTTGTTGGCGGAAGAAACCATCGCGTCAAACTGCACATTTTGCACATCCAGCTCCAGCGCGCCAAAGGCACTCATGGAATCAATCAACAGTTTGCAACCGGCAGCATAAACAGCTTCTGATATTTCATCGATCGGATTGAGTATGCCCGAACTGGTTTCGCAATGAACCACAACCACGTGGGTGATGGCGGGATCATCCGCCAGAATTTTTGAAACCTCGGCAGCGCGGGGAGGCAGATAGTCTCCCTTGTCCAAAACCGTAAAATTGTGTCCCTGACAGGCCAGAATTTTTGCAATACGGCGGCCATAAGCGCCATTTATCAGCACCAGAGTTTTCGATGCTGCCGGCAAT
>WFOP01000386.1 GCA_015487985.1 Hyphomicrobiales bacterium | reverse complement strand
GGGGTGTTCATCAAATTTTGGAATGAGAAATCTCTTGATAGTGATACCCGAATTCAAAAACTCCGCCGCCAGTTCATCAAATTTGACCTCCACCTCGTCAATGGTTTTAACATCAGAAAATCGAACGATCAGCCTTTGCCCGGCTGTTTGCCCTGAAAGGCGCGAAAAGTTGGCCCGGTCGGTATAGGCATAAATAAGCTGATCCTGAGAGGAGGGGGCCTGACCGGGGTCAAAGACAAACCCGGAAATTTGGGTTTCAAACACCGCACCGCCTGATTGCACCCGGGCCAGCGCACCGATTGTGAAGTCTGATATTTCCAGCCCGTTCCGTTCAACAAGTATCGAGCCGGAAGGGGGCGGCAAGCTACCACTGTGTGCGTAGAATTTGCCCACAGACAGGTTATTAAAGTCTGCCACCGAATAGAGCCAGACCGGCAGCCACTCATCCGGTTTCACTTCAATTCGAAGCGTGGTTTTGTCCCGAAATTCTGCCGCCAGAATGCCTGGCCTGGCACGCAGGGTTTCGATATCAAGTTTATCAAAATCGCCGGAAAAAATTTCCACCTGTGCGGGGATGGTTTGGGAGAAATTTTCGTTCAGGTCATTATTCATTATCTGCATGGAAACCAGCAACGTGCCAATGCCCCATAGGCCAATGGTGAGAGCCAGTATTGCTGTCAGCGTGGAGCCGGGTTTGCCCAGCATATCGCGAATGGATTTGCGTAAAAAAATTGGCATCAGCTTTGCTCCCCGCTGGCGGATTTTTGAGGATTGTCGGCGATGATTTTTCCGTCCTGCAACCTGATGACCCGGTGAAACTGATCGTCATCAACATTGGCATGGGTAACCACAATTACGGTTTTTCCCCGCGCCACAAGTTCCGCAAAAATCGCCTTCACCGAGGCGGCGGTGGCACTGTCCAGATTGCCCGTTGGCTCATCGGCAACCAGAATGTCAGGGTCGTTTGCCAGCGCCCGAGCGATCGCCGCCCGTTGCTGTTCACCCCCTGAAAGAGCGGAAGGGAACTTGTCGCCATGTTCAAGAATGCCAACCATTTCCAGCAGGGTTCTGGTTCTTTCCAGTCGGCCCTTTTTATCAATATTGTTCACAAATTCCATCGCTAGCAGGATGTTTTCCATGATCGTCAGTGTGGGAATGAGTTGGAAAAACTGGAAGACAATACCGATGTTTTTGCCCCGCCAGCTGGCCAGCTTGCTTTCATCAAGCCGGTGAATATCCGTGTCAATTACTCGAACCAGACCTGTGCTGGGGTGGTCAATTCCGGTTATCAGGTTGAGCATCGTAGATTTCCCGCTTCCCGATTTCCCGATTATAGCAACATACTCGCCCCTTTTGATGTCCATGGAGACGTTTTTGAGCGCATAAAAGGTGCGCTCTCCTTGTTCAAATTTTCTGGTCACCTGTTCCAGTTCAATAATCGCACTCATTTAGGTTTTTTCTCCTCTACCTAATAATACTATGCTGTATAGTTACGCCTTAAAAAAATGGGACCGCACTGCCACATTCAATGGGCATGCCGGCCAATTCTATTTTCGTTCGTTGATGAATTCCTCACGCAATAGCGCCACCCATTCCACCAGCACATTCACCACCATCAGATATTGCTTGAGAATCATGCGATTGCCGAATGTTGCCGTGGCACCCGTTTCTTGTGAATGGGGGATGAGCCATGACTGGATAGTGTTGATTTCTGCACTATAGGCCTCGATCAACGCCAGACCCTGTTCAAAGTCCAACTGTTCCAGAGAAAAAACCACTGAGTTTATGTCAAAATAAAACGGGCTGATTGTTGTGGCAAAATGGCCCATCAGCTGTTCAAATCGCTGGCGCCCGCTAGCGGTGACCCGATAGACTACTTTTTCAGGTGCTTCCCCATCGCGCTCAGGTTTGCCCGCCAGATTTCCCTGCTCAAAAAGCCGTTTGCAGCTTTTATAGATCGCAGGCGTGCTGAGTTTTACCAGCCGCGCAATATTGCGCTGTTCAACAAACTGGGCCAGCCGATAGGCATTCATTGGTTCCTTAAGCAAAATGCCAAGCACCACCATATCAATAATCGAATAGGTTTTTCGCGTCATACTATACTGTATAGTGATATTTGCAACGAATGCAAGCGGTCAGTATTTTTGCAGGAAATCGGCTGCCCACCGGGCTACCCCTCAAACGCCTGGAGATGCTGTTTGCCACCGTCCCCGATTTCATCCCAGCTTGCTTTGGAGTCAACCCAGATATGATGGGCGACTTTCAGGTTCTCTCCACCCGTTGAGATTAGTCCAACCGGAACAAAAGTTCGTGCATCATCGTTCGCACCGGGCAGGGGGGAGCCGCAGGTCTGGCAAAACCAGCCCTGCCAGTCCGTATCGGGTTTTTTCCATGTGGCCATATGTTCTTCACCACGCACCCATCTGAAATCGCTGTTGTTTACAACCACCACCGGGATGCCGTTTGCCCCCGTCGACTTTCTGCAGATGGAACAGTGACAGACATAAATTTGCGTGAGTTCCGTGTTGATTTCAAAAGCAACCGCGCCGCAATTACATTCGCCATGTGCCATAGATATATCCCGAATTTGCCTGCGAGAAATAAGGTTAGAAGAAACCTTGACCGGTTGCAATTGCTTGGGCTGAAACTTCCCCGGTTGCGTCATGGCGCGGGTTTAGCGCGTCATGCAAAATGCGATGCGCCCCGCGAGGTAAGAGGTATGTTGCTTACTTGCGAGCTTCAACGCGAGCCGGTCAACTTCTTGACCGCGCCGTTGCAGTGGTGAGCGTAAGCTCACTCACGCGAGACCAATCAAAAGCACTAGCTTCAGCTAGTGCGTCCAGGGTACCTTGC
>WFOP01000385.1 GCA_015487985.1 Hyphomicrobiales bacterium | reverse complement strand
GCCGGCGGTGTTTTTTGCTGCCTCACGCCGGCGGGCTTTTTTGCTGCCTCACGCCGGCGGGCTGACAGGTCCATGATAAGGCCCCGCTAGGATTTGAAAGAGGGTTTGAACGGGGGAACGGCGTCGATCAGCACCCACAATCCGGTGAGTTTTTTAACCAGTATAGTCATGGCAACAGCACGCAGAACATGGGTGATTGAGGTAGCTATCGCCGCCCCGATAATCCCGTAACCGGGAACCAGAATTACCGAAAGCACAATATTGAAAACAAGGCCGGTGGCCGAGACCCAAAAATTTGTTCTCTGGTGCCCCATTATCACAAGCAGGTCAGTCGCCTGCCCCACGGATGCCTTAACTATCAGCCCCGCCCCCAAAACAAACATCACAATATAACCGCTGGTAAACCCGGCGCCAAACATCGCCAGAAGCGGATAGCCGACAACAAGAATAGCCAGAACCGCGGGAACGCTCATCCAAAAAGTCCATTTTGTGGCGCTGGATACCCGGCGCTGCAATTCAGCCCTGTCACGCATCGCATTGGCCAGCGAAAACTGACGCGCCGACACCATCATGAACGCATATTGAATAAAGGAAGCCAGTGAAAGGGAGCGCTGGGCCGCAAAATATATGGCAACTTCGGGGGCGGAAACCAGAAAACTCAAAATAAGAATATCCGACCAGACATACATTTCATCCACACCGGCAACCAGCATCAGGGGCAGTGAAGATTTCACCCAAAGTTTTTTTGTCGATGCTTTTTGCATCCGGCCAAACAACTTTTTGATTCTAAACCAGATTATGGCGGATTGAAAAAGAACAATGCCGATGGTGACAATGATTACCAGCGCCAGAACCATGGCTGCATCGGGTGTGATCCCCAACTGCAAAATGGCGAACACTCCAATTGCAAGAAAAAGCGGGCGCACCACATATCCGGGAATGGTTGTGAGCATATACCAGCCAAAGGCACGCGAAACCCCTTCAAGATACAGTTCAAGCGCCATTATGGGCAGACCAATGGCCACAATCATCAGCGGGATCAGATGGGAAGGCGCCACCAGATCCTTTAGTACCCACAACAGGACCAGCCCGAAAACACCAAGGAACAAAGCGCCAAAAACGGTGAACAAATATCCCGTTTTAAGAAACCCCATCGCCCAGTGATGTTGTTTGCGTTGAATATATCGCGGCAAAAACCTTAAGCTGCTTTCGGAAAACCCGAACACGGCAACAAGGTTTATGACCATCATCCAGGTCCAGAACGTTACATAAATACCATATTCACCCATTGCCAGCGAACGGGCAAGAAACACCTGCACGCCAAAGGCAAGGCCCGCAGCCAGCACGCGCACAACAAAGGTTTTCGCCACATCCGCAAGGTTCTGGTTGGCGGCAAATAACTCCCTCACACGAAGGATTGCGGCGCGCATTATTTGTTTGGTTTCCGAAACAGTTTGAGCAGATTTGCGCGTTTTCTGGAATCCATGGCGTTGAATGTTTTACGAATTGCGGGGCGCAGTTTTGCCTTCCAAAGAGCAGAATACATATAGCCGCGCATCCCCAGGCTTATGGAGCGGCTTTCAAGCTGAATTTCAGAGCTGACCCAGTCGGACTTGTAGCCTGCGGGGTCACCTAAAAGATCAAACTTTTTAATCCCTGCCGATTTTGCCCATTCCTGGGTCATCTCCATCTGGAGTTTGCCCGGTGACAGATTGCGAATCTGCCAGTCAAATGCCCCAAGGTAACTGTAATAATGCCCCTCAAGGCAAAACCCGATTTCCAGACCGGCGGGTTTTCCATCCACCATCAGCGCCGTTAAAACCGCCCCATAGGCATGCGCATTGTCGCGGGGAGGATGCCCGGACAGACCGCATAAATATCGTTTGGTAAAATCCTGTGACAAAACAGCGGCCCTGCGTCCGGTTTCGTGCAGCCAGACCTGTTTGAACTCCAGAGCCAACGCCACATATTTGGCATATTCGTCTGTCCCCCCATAGTGGACTTCAAATGTTACCGGCCCTTTCTTCTCCATTTTCGTGCGTACCTTGCGGCGGCTCTTGCGGGTTTTGGAGGGCAATGACGCCTGATAATCCTCCCAGCTTTCAAAACTATCCAAATCCAGAACAGATGCATATTTAACCGCGTTTTCCGCATCTCCCTCATCGCCAACCAGAGTTGCCAGATAGGAACTGCTTGGAAACTGATTTATGGTGATAACATCCACATCGGGGGTGCTTTTGAGCTGTTTCCATATTTGGGGACCGATTTCGGGGGGAAGCTTTTCCCGTTCACAAATGGCATTGCCATATTGGCCATGGGGCTCGCTCAGGAAAGTCAGACATCGGATGCCCGGGGCAGAGCCGGTTATCATCATTGGCATAATGAATACCAGTTTGCCATCGCGCCACAGGGTAAAAACCCTGATATTGAGGGGGGACACTTCCGGGGTGGATTTTTCCATCTCCACGCACCAGGTATAGCACCAGTCAAAGCTCTGAAAATATATATATGGCTGGGCACAGGTTTGCTCCAGCTGTTTCCAATCTTTCTCAATTGCCGCCATTTGCCGCGTACTGGTCAGGCACTCAAATTTATACTCATGCCCGTCAAGCGAGGTGGCAAAACCCGCACTCTGGTGCATTGGTGTATCTGACATGGCAGCTTGACGAAAAGGTTTTTGCATAAGTTCGGCATACCCAATAGAATTCTCAAAAAAACCCGCGGGACCGACCGGCGACACTTATTCAGACCAATTTTCTGGCCGACCCCAAGAAGGCTGTTGGTGAGCACGCTATATTTGAAATGCTTATAACAGTTTAATCCGCACCCCGGGGAGGAACCGTTTTGCCAGAACGTTGGCAAATTGGTTAAAAATGCCTCTACTCGCACCAGTTACGGGACAAAAGCCGCCCAACAAAAAAGGCGGCGCAATGCGCCGCCCCTGAAATCGGTGTTTGATGTTGATTGAAACTAACCAACAATTTCCTCTTCAGAAAAGAAGAAATTGATTTCTTCAGCAGCAGTTTCGGGGGCGTCGGAACCGTGAACCGAGTTCTCGCCAATTGAAAGCGCAAACTCTTTGCGGATGGTACCTTCTGCAGCTTCAGCGGGATTGGTGGCGCCCATCACTTCGCGGTTTTTGGCAATGGCGTCTTCGCCTTCCAGAACCTGCACGACAACCGGTTCGGACATCATGAATTCCACCAGTTCGCCAAAAAACGGGCGGTCTTTATGGACACCATAAAAGCCTTCGGCCTGTTCACGCGTCATGCGGATACGTTTTGAAGCCACAACCCTGAGGCCCGCATCTTCAAATTTGGCAATGATTTTGCCTGTAAGGTTGCGCTTGGTGGCGTCGGGTTTAATGATGGAAAAAGTGCGCTGTACAGCCATTTTATAATCCTGAGTTTGAAAAAAGTTGAGGGAAGTTTGAGCGGGTTATAGGGGGAGATGCTTTGCGACACAAGTGCACCGGCGCACAGACGGTGTATGCCGCGGTGCATGCCGATGAAAAATCCTGTCTGACGGCGGCACAATTGCCCGCACGGGGCATTTTTATCGCATGTAAAACAAAGCTGACAAATCAGGATTGTTCGAAATTCACCTCCTGAAAATACCCTCGGGAAACCTCATCCATGGGGAACATCAGCTCCACCCGCATATCCTCCAGTGTCAAATCCTGCACCGTGCCGAACTGGGTGATGGTGGAAAAAACAGAAATGGCTTTTCCCTCAATCATGAATGTGGTGGGGATAACGGCCTGGGAGCGGTTGAATTCCGGATTGCGGCAATGTCTGGCAAACCGGTCGGCCAGTTTTTTCTCCAGCGCCAGCAGAGTCTTGTCCTCACCCGAACCATAAATTTCCGTCCGCAAACGCTCAAGCGCCAAGCCCACAACCTCTTCCCAATTTTGAATTGAGGATTGTGTGGCAGGCTGGGCGGCCAGAATCTCCAGCAGATTGCTGGAACCGGTGAACCCGGCCCTGTGCAAAAAATGCCGGGCCGCCTGATTTGCCTGCACAATGTTCCAATGCCTGTCAAACACAAGACCGGGAAATGGCAGATGGTGATCCAGCATCGTGTCGATGGCGGCGCGCAACGGTGCCAAATCAATATCATCCGTGCTGCGCGCCAGATAGACCGGAGAAAACCCGGCGGCAAGCAGGGCGGAATTGATGTCGGGACGCGGCATTTGAAGGCAGTCAGCGAGCTTGAGCACCATCTGGCGCGAAGGATTGGCCCGCCCGGTTTCCAGAAAACTCAAGTGACGTGCCGAAATATCTGCAAAATGGGCAAAGCTCAATTGAGAAAAGCGGCGTTTCTTTCGCCACTGGCTCAATATGCTGCCAAAGGCGGGGCGGGTTTGGGGATCGGTTTTCATCAGTGGCACCCTATGTAGCATCAACGGGGTTTCAATTACCTCGAAGGTAATTGTTTTGCCTATGCCGGTGCAATAGCGAAGGGGTGATTGTTTCAACGATTTTTTTAACCGGACAAGGGAAATATCATGTCACCAACAACCGCCGCCAAAACCATCCGCTATGTTGCTTACGGATTTATCGGATTTGCCCTCATCTGGGGGCTGGCCCCCTATCAGGGAATAAACTGGCCAAGCCGGGCCTTGCTGGACTTGCTCAACTGGCCGTTTGGCGATGGCGCGCCTGTTTTCACACAGTCTGAAATGTGGCTTTCTTCCATCGGGGCGGGGCTGACCTTTGCCATTTCCATCATGCTGATTGGCATCGTGGCCCCGGCGGCTGAAAGGATGGAGCGCAACACCATTCGCGTGACCATGGGGGCATTTATCGTGTGGTATCTGGTGGACTCCATCGGCTCGGTGGCATCGGGGGTGCCCTCAAACGCGTTTTTCAACCTGATTTTGCTGGCGGCAATTCTTGTGCCGCTGGTGCTGATAAAGAGTGATGATGAAACGGGGTGATTTTTGAGTTTTGAGGGGGCCGGGCAATCGGCAGAGCCACGTTGTGCCTGCCCCTTCTTAAAGCCCCCCCAAATTGTCTGGCTCAAAATTTCCGCCCCCCTTTGCACTCCAACTTGCCGCCCTTTGGCGAAAGCCTTTATCCCCCCATCACACTATTCGCATCGCTTTATCCATCCGCGCCTGATACCATGAACAGCCCCATATCACGGCCGGATGGCAGCATAAATACTGCTTAATTCCTATTTTCTGGTAATATAGTTTGACGTAAGTTGTCCGGGATGCTAGCAGGGCGCATGGAACATGAAAAAGTCGCGATGCAATTGAAGGTTTTGGGGAACCCCACACGTTTGGCGGTTTTTCGCCAGCTTGTGCGCTTTGGTCCCGAAGGGGCGCCGGTGGGGCGGGTGCAAAGCGCACTCAAACTTGCCGGCTCAACCCTTACCAATCACCTGCAAAAACTGGTGGCGGCGGGGCTGGCCCATCAGGAACGCAAAGGCACCGAGCTGATTTGCACTGCCGATTTTACCGCGATGCGCGCGATGATTGACTATCTGGAGGAACAGTGTTGCGCTGATATGTGCGACACACCTACGCGCGACACATCAGCAACATGACGACCTTTTTTTTGGGATATTATTTCTAAATAACCGGTAATAAAGAATATTGGAGAGCAAAATGAGTAAAGCCAACACCAACCCGCCCGCAGGTATCAGCGGTGCCAATTGCTGCACCGGACATCAGGGCGATGGGTTGCCCCGCGATGCCCGCTTGCCCAATGACGCCACTTCTCCCGGACGAAACAATGCCGCCCAGCACAATATCGGATTGGGTGGAAAAGCCGGATTTATCGGCCTGATACAAAAATTTGACCGGGTGATTTTTGTGCTGCTCGCCGGGTTGCTTTTGCTGGCACTTTTCAACCGTCCCCAGTTTGTTTCTTCAGT
>WFOP01000384.1 GCA_015487985.1 Hyphomicrobiales bacterium | reverse complement strand
GTGTAGATATCGGTATATCTGGGCTTGAGGGGCAGTCTGTCCACAATGAGCAGAACAACCCCGCCAACCACCAGCATGATACATATGGTCAGGGCACTTTCGTAAAGTACCGTTTGGATGAAACCATGGGCCAGCACGCCGGCAAGGGCAGCGGGAAAAGAGGCAAGCACAACATTCAAGGCAAACTGCCATGCATGTTTTTCTCCCCTTAATGCCGCCATTAACAATGAAGATAACTTGGAGAAATAAACGGTCAAAATGGCAAAGATCGCGCCCAGTTGAATAAGGACGATAAAGGTTGCGGGCTGGCTCAGGCCAAAAAAATGTCCCGCCAGCAACAGGTGGCCGGTGGAGGAAACCGGCAGGAACTCGGTTAACCCCTCAATCAGCCCCAAGACAAGTGGCACAAAAATACCTTGATCCATATTCATAATATCCATTAGTTCATTGTCAGGGATGCTTCTAAACCGATTTGCGCCCGCTCGCCAATGTGCAAAAACCTGATCTGAAACATGCGGAGTTTGGACCATGATTAAATTTCTCCACCATTGTCTCGACCCCAACTCAAGAATGATTCGCCTGATGTGCGCGGAATATGGTGCTTCACTTGAAATGGAACAGGTCTCTCCCTGGAAAAGAGAAGCCGAGTTCATGTCCGTATCCCCCGCCGCCAGCCTGCCGGTATTGATGGAGGATGGGGCGGTGCCGATTGTGGGGCCACTGGCCTCACTCAACTTTATCGAACAACGTTTTTCCCCTTCCTCGGTTTCAGGCCTTGTTCCTGCAGACCCCGCTCTTGCCGCCGAGATGTGGCGCTTGCTGGAATGGGTCTTGTTCAAGCTCGGTGACGAAGTGACACGTTATCTTCTGGAGGAAAAAATCGGTAAGCGTGAGCGCAAAAACGGTGCCCCCGATACCGGGGTCCTGCGGGCGGCCAAGGCAAACCTGAATGAACACCTGCTTTATTTCGATTGGATTTTGGGGTCGCGAACCTGGACCGCAGGCAGTGAAATGAGCCTGTCCGATTTTGCCCTGGCCGCTCATTTGTCTTCGCTTGATTATCTGGGTGATATGGACTGGGCAAATGCGGGGGCCACGCGAGATTTTTATGCCCGTATGAAATCACGCCCCGCTTTTCGTCCCCTTCTGGCGGATCGTCTGGCAATTATTCCCCCCTCGGCAAATTATGCAAATCTTGATTTTTAGGGCGAAATGACCGCCCCCCCGCTGCGAACGCAAAAACTTGTTGCACTGATTAAACAGCGCGCGCAGGATTTGGGATTTGATGCGTTCGGGATTGTTCGGGCTGATGCGCGCCCCGATTTGCCACAAAAGCTGGATAATGTTCTGGACCGGCAATGGCATGCGGGCATGCACTGGATGGAAGAAACCAGAAATCGGCGCGCCAAGCCCAATTCGCTCTGGCCGCAGGCCCGCTCTATTATTGTATTGGCAATGAGTTATGCCCCGGACAAGAACCCCCTGTCGGATTTGGCGCAAAAGTCGCGCGGAAATATCTCCGTTTATGCCCGCAACAAAGATTATCATGATCTGATGAAAGGCCGTCTCAAGGAAGTGGCGGGTTTGCTTGCCCGCAAAGGGCAGGGTGAGGTGAAGGTATTTGTGGATACAGCCCCGGTGATGGAAAAACCCCTGGGCCAGCAGGCAGGGGTGGGCTGGCAGGGAAAAAACACCGTGCTTACCTCGCGCTCCCACGGGGCTTGGTTGTTTCTGGGGGAGATATTTACCGATCTGGATTTGCCGCCCGATTTGGCGCATCCCCAAAACTGTGGTTCGTGCACCGCCTGTCTTGATATCTGCCCCACGAAGGCTTTTCCTCAGCCCTTTGTGCTGGATGCCAGAAAGTGCCTTGCCTACTATAATAATGAGCATCATGGTCCCATCCCTGAGGAGTTCCGCAAACCCATGGGCAATCGCATATTTGGCTGCGATGACTGCCTGGCGGTTTGTCCCTGGAACAAGTTTGCTGGCCGGACCCGGGAGGCAAAGTTTCATGCCCGGGCGGAATTGAACATGCCAAGGCTGGAAACACTGCTCAGGCTTGGCGATGCGGAGTTTCGAAAAACCTTCGCCGGCTCCCCCGTCAAGCGGCTCGGCCATGCCCGGTTTTTACGAAATGTGCTGATTGCAGCGGGAAATTCTGCTGATCCGAATTTGTTGGAACCCGTCAGGGACCGGCTGGCGGATAAAAATCCGCTGGTGCGCGCAAGCGCGGTTTGGGCGGCGCGACAATTGGCTGCAATTGAACAGTTTGTGCAATGGCGCAAATCATATACACTCAAGGAATCTGATCCAGACGTTCTGGCAGAATGGGGGAATGGTTAGCGGTTTGAGTTTGATTTTGTTGTTGAGTAATTGAGGCTGGATATGGGCATATTTTTTTTCGGTATGGGTTTTTCAAGCCTTGCGACGGCCAACGCAATTCATGAAATAGTTGATGCGCAATTGCCCATTTATGGAACCACTCGCTCACGCCCCAAGGCTGAAGAATTGATTCGTGCCGGCATCCGCACCCATGCCTTTGATGGTCGCGCACCGGGGCTGATGCTTGCCGGAGATTTACTTAAGTCCAATGCGGTTGTGATTTCCATTGCACCCGCCAACGGCATTGATCCGGTTCTGGCCCACCATCGCAAGGAACTGGATGAGATCAAGGACCTGCAATGGCTGTGCTATTTTTCCTCCATTGCCGTTTATGCAAGTTCCAAGGGGGCCTGGATTGATGAAACTGCGGAGTTGAATGAAGAAACCGAGCGGGCCAGAAACCGGATAAAAATTGAGCAGGAATGGCGCGACTACGCCAAGAAACGCAAAGTGCCGCTGACAATTTTCAGAATTGCCGGAATCTATGGTCCGGGTCGCTCAGCAATTAACAAGCTGGCCGATGGAACAGCACACCGGATTGTAAAAAAGGGACAGGTTTTCAATCGTGTGCATGTGCATGATATCGGTCGCATTACGGCCCTTGCCATGAGCAAAAAGCTGGATGGAACGTTTAACCTGACCGATGACGAGCCGGCCCCGCCCCAGCATCTGGTGACATTTGCCGCCAAGCTGATGGACGTCAAACCGCCCCCCAGCATTCCTTTTTCAAAAGCTCAGATGAGCGATATTGCCCGCCAGTTTTATGCAGACAACAAGCGGGTATCCAATGCAAAAATCAAAAAAACCCTTGGTATAGAATTGCTGTACCCCACCTTTCGTGAAGGGCTGCGCGAAATTTATGGAACTGGCGATATGGAAATTGGCAACAAGGGAGCCGGCAATAAGGGGAGTGGCAAAAAGGAAAGCGGCAATGGGCACCCCGGCTATGAAGAAGGCGACAAAGGCGCGCGCGATACTTGAGTGAACCAAAAGCCGCTCTGGCCCCTTTGCCTGTGAGCCTTGAGGGCAGGTTTTGTTACCTTGAACCCCTCAATATTTCCCACGCCCCCGATTTGTTTGCAGCAATCAGTGGGGAGAGGGCACAAGAAAATCACCAATATCTGTTTGAAGTGCCACCTGAAAATGAAGAACAGCTTGCCCGCTGGATTGCACAGGTTCGTGCGGATCCGAATTTCATGTTTTTTGCGGTGATGAACACCGCCAATGGAAAATGCGGTGGCCGCCAGGCCCTGATGCGGATAAGGCCGGAACAAGGCACAATTGAATTGGGGTCGATTTTATGGGGGCGGGGGGTGGCCAAAACGGCCCTTGCCACCGAGAGCCTTTATCTCACCGCCAGATATATATTTGAAGAGCTGGGTTA
>WFOP01000383.1 GCA_015487985.1 Hyphomicrobiales bacterium | reverse complement strand
GACAGAAACGGATGGTTTTGTTCAGGTTGGGTTCATATTTTAAGAAATACATTGTCTCCATGAAACAAGCATTACATCAAATCGCAAACGTTGCTCTGGCGGGCATGCTGACTTTTGGCGGGGGCGGGTCTTTGGCTTTGCCCGGTGTCGGGGGAGTTTTCTCCGTGTCAAAAACTCTGGGAGCATGCCTAAGCCCGGTTGAGGCACAAAACGCCACCAGAGAAGGGCGGTTTTTGTCATTCAATCAGATCAAGCGGATGAATGGTGTTGGGGACAATGCCACCGTGTTAAACCGTCAGGTTTGTATGATTGATGGCCAGCCCTATTACAGGTTTACTGTTTTATCGCCATCGGGTCCCACAATAAACTATGAGTTGCGCGCGACGGACGGAACCCCTTACATTGCCGGCTAGAACCACAGATTCTGGTGAAGGGAAAAGAGTAACATGCGCATTCTTGTTGTTGAAGACGATGTCAATCTGAACAGGCAGATTAAAGACGCATTGATCGACGCTGACTATGTGGTGGATGTGGCTTTTGACGGAGAAGAGGGGCATTTTCTGGGGGATACCGAGCCTTATGATGCCGTTGTTCTTGATATTGGTTTGCCGCAAATGGATGGGTTGAGCGTTCTGGAAGCCTGGCGCAGAGATGGTCGGGATATGCCGGTTTTGATCCTGACGGCCCGTGATCGCTGGAGCGACAAGGTGCAGGGCATTGATGCCGGGGCCGATGATTATGTGGCCAAGCCTTTCCATATGGAGGAGATATTGGCACGCTTGCGTGCGTTGGTGCGCCGCGCCGCCGGGCACGCTTCGAACGAAATTGAAATCAAAGGGGTGCGCATGGACGTGGCGGCCGGGCGGGTGACGGTGGAGGGGCAGGCCCTGCGCCTGACTTCCCACGAATTTCGGCTTCTGGCCTATCTCATGCACCACAAAGGCAAGGTCATATCTCGCACGGAACTGACCGAACATCTCTACGATCAGGATTTTGACCGCGATTCAAATACGATTGAAGTTTTTGTTGGGCGCTTGCGTAAAAAACTGCCCAAAAATTGTATCGAGACCGTCCGCGGGCTTGGCTATCAGATCAACGACATTTGATGCAAAAGGGATCAATTGCAGCACGATTGTTCTGGTTGTCCGCCGCCTGGCTGATTGTTGCCTTGATCGCGACCGGCTTGTTGCTTTCTGAGCTTTACTCCCGGGCGCTGGAGCGTTCTCAGGCTGAAACCATCAATTTTAACCTGGTAACCCTTATCGAGCGATCAATTGAAGCGGGAACGCCCGGCGCGGTTGAAGTGCAGGCACCAAATCCACGTTTCAACCGGTCCGGTTCAGGCTGGTATTGGCAGATAACCAATCCTGAAGGTGAGCTGTTGAATCTTTCCAATTCGCTTGTTGGTGAAAAATTTTCAGCACTTGATGTGGCCTATGATGAAAACAATTCGCGTACTGGCATTGTAAGGGATGAGGCGGGAAGGCGCCTGAAGGTAATTGAAAGAATAGTTGAATTTGAAGATAGCAAAATGGTTGTTACGGTTACCGGGAATCTGGATGATATAGCTCAACTGACCGAACAATTCCGCAATCAGGCATTCATTGTTCTGGGGGCAGTGGGGGCCATGTTGGCAATAATGAGCGGGATTGTGGCCAGAGTGGCATTGCGACCGGTGGGAAGGCTTGCGCAGGCAATTGAGCGGGTGCGCTCGGGAGAGGCACAAAAGGTTGAAGGAAATTACCCCCAAGAACTTACCCCCCTGGCTGATGAATTGAACGAGTTGCTCAGATCAAATACGCAAATCGTTCAACGGGCCAAAAGTCAGGTGGGCAATTTGGCCCATGGTCTTAAAACACCTTTGGCCGTGTTACAAAACGAAGCGGAAGGCAGCTCTAAAAATCTTTCGTCTATCGTGATATCTGAAGTTAATAAAATGAACTCACAGGTGAAAATTTATCTGGATCGAGCGCAAATGTCTGCCCGTTCGGCAATTGTTGGCAGTCGGGCCGACACCGCACAAGTGGTAAGCCGATTGGTAAGGGTAATGCAAAAGCTGCATTGTGAACGAAAGGTGAGTGTTGACATTGATGCACAAGACATCATCTGGTTTCGTGGAGAAGAAAGCGATCTGGAAGAAATTGTTGGAAACCTGTTGGATAACGCTTGCAAGTGGTCCGCCAGCACGGTGAAAATCCATGTGAGTGGCCAACAAATCAAGGGACAAAAATTTGCCACGATAACTATTGAAGATGATGGAAATGGCCTGAGTGAACAAGAAGCTCTCTCCGTACTCAAGCGCGGCGTGAGGCTGGATGAAAAAACAGCCGGTAGCGGTTTGGGTCTGGATATCGTCAAAGAACTGGTTGACATTTACGGGGGAAACCTGAAATTGGATCGCTCGCCGCTTGGCGGACTAAGGGCAAGAATTTTACTTCCAACGACCCATTAAATTGGGCAAAGAGCAAATTGGGTGAATATCCTGGAATTGGGTGAAGAACGTGCAAAAAGAAGTTTTGATTCGCATTATTGTCTGCGCAGTCGCACTGATGGCGGTGTCCGCCTGTTCAAGGACAGCATCAACAGGCCAGTTTAGCGGGCAGCCCCAGCAGCAGATTATTGCCCCTCAACCCGACCTTCCTTCGGCATCAAATTCAAGAGAAATTGCTGTTCTGGATTTTGTGAACAGCAGTGCAATACCTCTTTTGAGTGAGGCGGATCAGGCCAAAGCGGCGACCGCACAATATAATGCGTTGCAGTTTGGGCGCCCCGGTGCCCCCCGTGTCTGGAATGGTTCAAACTCCATTGTAGGAAAAATTCTTGTTGGCCCGTTTATCAAGCAGAACAATCAGGACTGCCGTAGTTTCGAGCATACTGTCATTATAAATCAGGTATCACATATTCAATCGGGAACAGCCTGTCGAACCCCGGACCTGAAGTGGGCGGTTTCCAGTCTGGTTGGCTGATCCAAAACTGTTTGTTTTGTCTAACAGATAAAAAGCCTTTATTTACCTCAAGCGACTATTATTGCGTGGAAAACCAATTTCTTTTTCATACCGCGTATCTGGTCCCTATTGATGTCTTTCCTGAAAAACAACGTTGCTAAAGCAAAACCTGTGCTAAAAAAATCATCCGCACCAGCGATGGATGAGCATGTTGCCATCAAAAAAATTGTGGAATCTTTGCTTGGTCCGGTCCTGTCGGATAATTGTGAGCATTTTCAGCCTGCGGGTGTAATCCAACGTTCAGCAGCAATTGCCGTGTGGACCTGGCTTGTGCGCGATGCGGATAAAGACCTGAATGAAGAAGCGCTGGCAGCGATTGATGCCGGGGCGAACCCGCAGGAAAAAAGCCGGCTTTCCCTCAAGGTGGCCAATTTAATTGCAACCGGTATCTCAGATGCAAAACAAAATGCAGATATTGCGCGGCGTATCCAAATCCAGTTGGGCGGACAGGAAACATTTGATCGGCTGCAATATATTGAAACCGCTTTTCGCCATCAGCAGCTTTTGTCAAAATCTGTGGCGTTTGGGCAGGCAATCAACGGCGTGCGCGATGACAGTTCTCTGAAGCTGGCATTACAGACCTTTCCCGTTGAAGACCCAATCGTTGCCGCATTGATGATGCACGCAGCCGTTGGTCAGGTGCAAAAACCAAACAGGCTGGTTTCCGTGGTGCTTGAACTTTCAGATGGAGACACACAGCGGGCCATTACCGCTTCGGGGTTTGCGCCGATTGTGGAAGGGTTGATTGCCCATGCACAAAGTCAGTTGACTTACTTCACCATGACGCAAACGCGTTTTGCTGATATGGACCTGATCTGCCGGTCCCTTGATCGATACCATCGGCTTATCCGCGCTGTGACCAGCATTACAGAAAATGACAAGACTTCTGCATGGGCGCAGGCGGTTTCAAACCTTATTCGCCATATGTCAGAACTGATAGAGCCGCGTTTGCTGAAAGTTGAAATAGACATTCGCCAATCTTTGCGCAAGGCGCGTTCCGGTCCTGATCGCCTTGATTCTGACCTGTTGTTTGATGCGTTGAATGGTCTGTATCTGCTTGCTTCGGTTCGCGAGGCTTTGGATTCACTGGCGCTTAATTCACTGGTAAAAGGCCTCTGGAGCGATATCGGCAAGGCATTGGAAGTTTTGATCAGTCGAAATCTTGATGCCTATCGTCAGGACCCGGAAAACGACATTTTGGCTGAGCGACTGAACACGGGCATTAAAATGGCCGAAATTCGCTTTAACCCGGAATATGCAGATATCATGGCGCGCGCGCGCGATGGTGCCACAAAAAGAGCTGCCGGCTGAAGGCAAAGCTATTCCTGTTGAATGGTGGCGTTTGTTGAGCCTGTACCGTGCCGAACAATTAAAACTGAGCGGGCTTTGCTGATCGAGGCATTAACCACTGCGTAGGCAGAGTTCGGGTCAGCCCCATCAACCTCAATTATTGAACCAATCGCCGCTAAAGGTGTGGAATTGGTGTGATCCGGGAAAATAAGGTTTCCAACTTCCACCATTGTGTCCCCGGCCAGTTTTAGCCTCACAACAGCCTCCCTGTTTCCAAAACGCCCCCTCAGATAGCGGGGCGCTTTACCTTTCTCTCCAGAAGAAAATTGCCCATAAATATCCTTGACGCGCGAGGTATGCTGTAAATCCGCGACGATACCGCATCGTTCCTGAGCAAATTTTCCAGCAAATTGGGCAGGAATTTCGTTCAGTAATACTTTGGCCACGACGTCAATCAGTGTGGTTTCACCTTTGGTTTGAGAATAGTCTATCGGGGTATTTCGACGGCGTGAAAATATGGTTTTCCAAAAGCCTTTTGCCGGTTTTGGAGCGGGCTGAGTTAGGGAGTGCCCTGAATCCAGATAACAATTTGCGTTGTTTTCCTGCGAATTGGAAATGGGCAGTTTTCCATCCCGGCTTTCGTGTTCTGAGCTGATCGCCGATACACTAAACGTCATTGTTTCTGCGTTTAACAAACTGTTAAGAGCATTTATCCCGCCGTTCCAGCAGTCGCTCATCCCTTGTGTACCAAAACAGGACCCCGCCAGCGCCACCCCTTCCACATTTCCTGATGCCTGCAAGTTTTCACTTGCCGCATCCCAATGTGTTTTTCCGCCGGCGCCATGCCATAACCTTAAGTCCGGTTGCCAGCCCCCGCATACAATTAAGCGGTCAACCTGAATGGGGTCACCGGAAAGCTGCTCCGGGGTATTGGTGAGACAAAATTGCACCGATAGCTGGCCATCTTTATCAAGGGAGGCGGAATGCACCTGAGTTCCCGTTGCCAAAGAGATGCCATAGGCTTTTGCAAACTCAAAAAAGCGTGACTTCGGCGCATTGCGGGAATCCACAATCTTCTTGACCTTAATTCCTATATCGGCGGAAAAAAGTGCAACCTGGGTCGCCGGGCTTGAACTGGTGCAAATAATGGCAGTTTCACCTTGCCAGATGCCATACCTTGCCGCCAGATGAAATGCTTCTCTGGCGCCAATGACACCGGGAAGCCGGTTGCCAGAAAATATGGGAAGCCGTTCAAGCGTGCCGGTTGCCAAAATAAATCGGGGGGCAGTGAATTCAATATTTTCCGATGAAATAGCACCATTTTGGATTGAAATTGAATGGGCCTTGATATGTTTATTACCGATGGAAATTGCTTCGGTATTTGTAAATACCTCAACTAATTCAGAATTGGATATTTCAAAAACCAGTTGGGGAATAAAGTCAGCGGGGCGCTGTTCGCCCTCTGATGCGCCAAAAAACCGTGCGTTGCCGCCCAGTAAAGAGCTTTTTTCAATCAATGCCACACGTAAGCCATGTTCAATTGCCTGCTGTGCCGCGCCTAGTCCCGCAACACCTCCCCCGATAATGACCAGGTCATAATGCAGTTCTTTGGCCGCTTTTTGCCCAAGCCAGGGGCCGGGCATTGTCAGTTCTCTTTCAGAACTGAAATCCAGGCTGCGTTTTACCTTGCCAAGAAACGAATGGATGAAATTCAGTTTTGGTTTGCCGATTTCATTTTCCGTAAAATCAGGTGAACGATAAAGCGACAGCTTCATGCCATTTCGGGCAGGGGTGCGCGCCATTGGCAAAAGTAGCGCTGCCTTATTCTTGTCCTTTGATACAATATGGGGGCAAAAACTCGGGGTGAGGGCCAATGGCGCCTCTCGAATATCTCCCACGCTGTTAAACCCCGTACCAAGCAGGGCCGAAAGAACGGTATCGCCCTCATACCCCTCGATTGTATACCCCTCCAACTGGAATTTAACCGGGCGGCCGCGATGGATTTGTTCGCCGCTGAAAGCGGCATTTTCATCATAGGGAAATCTGGTGCGTTGTGTGCCTTTATTCATCACTATGCCCCGGTTTGCTGTCGATCCGGTCTTGTATGAGAGTGCTTTGCCTTTTGGCGTCAGCACTGCGCGCCCCCAAATATGAGGCTTCGCGCGCCAAAGGTTTCCCCTCGATCAGGCGCGCCAGCATGGGCGCAAAAAATACGTCCCCATGCCCAAGCCCCGCAATCCCCCACAAATTTGATCGCGCCAGCTTTCCAATGACCGGTGCACCATCTCTTGGAATCAGTTTTGTAAAATCTGCCCGGCCGGCAAGATGAAAATGGGGGGTGTTTTTGTTGGAGATATCACCCGTGATATTATGATTAAGCAGGTTTGACATATTTGAAATTGAGGTGTTTGCCAGGCATTTGATGTGCCCCTGTCTGTCGGTCTGCGCACAAAAATCAAATTCAGGGGATATTATAATCTGTTCAATTTTTTCAGGACCGGGCTGTAATAATAGAGCCGTTGTTTTGACCGGAACAAAAAATCTCTCGATAACAGAAACCGCCCCATATTGGTGGATTGACCTGTCGTCCGCCAGCACAATCTGCCCGACATCACAAATGGCCTTTGTTGTTTTGATTTGAGCGGCCCCCTCTTTTCGAGGCTTGATTGTCAATTCTTCAGGTTCAATCATATCAACGCCAAGTTTGGCCAGCCACTCAAGTATCGCCGGCCAAAAAGCATCGGGACGCACAATGCGAACAGCTCTGGCGCGATAGGCCGCTATTGCATGGGGAAAATCCGCCTCGGCCAGTCGTTCGATCTGATAATCCATGCCATGCAAATAGTGATACATGTGCGAGAGCATGTCCGCGCCGGCTGGTGTATGACTTAAAATCAGGGCCGGCACTTTGCCAACGGCCTGAGCCCCCCCGATATTCGCAATAATCGGCAGTGCTTCCTCCCGCGCTTGGTTCAACATTTCCCAACTTTCAGGTCGCGTAATCAAATCGAATGAAAAATTGATTTCGCGTCTGATCCGGTGCTGTACCGCGCCGCTTAAAAACAGGCAGATTTTTTTCCCGTGAACATGGGCCAACTGTCCGGCAAGAAAAGGAGCCAATAAGGTTTCTCCCACGATACCAACGTCATATTTTTTCATTGCGGCCATACTCAATTATTCAACTTTGGGATGATTGGATATAAAATACCTGCTCACTTTTACGCAATCGCGCTGGTATTGTCGAAAAAATACCCTATTAAAGGGCCTTGAATGTAATTGGTATGCAAAAAACAGGTTTTTCGGTTTCCCCCATGATGATTTGGCCTTTAATTATTTTAATAAGCGGCATTACGTTTGCCGCTCTGATTTTTTCAGCACGCAGGAATTCGTCGCAAGAACCCGGTGAGGGGACAGAACCACCCGAGGATTTTGTTGATGACGATATTCAAAAAACAGAAGAGCATTTCAAGTTGCAGCTGGCTGGAATTGAGGCCGACCTGAAAGTGGGAAAGCTAAATGAAATTGATGCGGAAAACGCAAAAGCTGAATTGGCCCGTGAATTGCTGCACCATCGTGCGCTGTTAAAGAATGCGGTCAAAGCCGTTGAAAAGCCCTGGACCGGAATTGCACTGGTGGGGGCCAGTGTGCTCACGATCGGTGTTGCAATCGGTTTTTATCTGATTCTGGGAACACCTGATGATACGGTACTGGTGCGCGTTGGCGATATGCAGGCGCAGGCCCAGGCTCAGGTTGAAATGGGCGAGGAGTTTGAAGCGGCACTGGCCAAGGTTGAAACCCAAATGCGGATTGATCCTGAAGACGTTCAGGGTTGGCAGGTTCTGGCACCCGCCTATATTCGGGCCGGCAGGTTTGATGATGCGGTAAATGCCTATAGAAAAATTGTGGAATTGGCGCCCCTGACTGCCGATACCCAAACCGACCTGGCCGAAGCCCTGCTGATGTCGGGGCAGGAAGAGGACCTGAATGAGGTTATGTCGCTGCTTGGCGCCGCTGTGAACATGGATCCAACCCACGCCCGCTCAAGGTTTTATCTTGCTGCTGAAGCCACACGTTCAGCTGATTGGGATACGGCAATAAAACACTGGGAAGAACTGCTGGCTCTGGGGGATGGCACTGAGCCATGGTATGACACCGCCCAAAGCGGGCTTGCTATTGCCCGGGCGCGAGGGGAAACACCTCAGCCGTTGACAACGCCCCCTGTAACATCTCAACCCCCGGTTCTGGCCGATCCCGAACAGGCTGATCTTATTCGCTCCATGGTCGCCGGACTTGACGAGCGCCTCAATTCCGAGGGGGGAACAGTTGAGGAATGGACCCGTCTGGTGCGTTCCTATATAGTTATGGGTGATATTGAAGCGGCGCAAAAAAATTATGACAGTGCGCTGGTGGCATATCCGGCAAAAGAGGCGCGACAAGAGCTGGATGCGGTTGCGCGTGAAGCGGGATTAAAAATTCCAGCCGAATAGTGAGTGCAAATGGATAGAAAGATTTGATATGGCGATGACGAGAAAACAAAAGCGGCTGAGTGTGATTTTTGGACTTGGTCTTGTGCTTGCGTTGGCCACGGCGCTTATTCTTAATGCCCTGCGCGATGAGATCGTGTTCTTTTATTCACCAACCGAGTTGCTGGAGCGCCCTGAACTGGCAGGGGAGGCCGTACGCATTGGCGGACTGGTTGAAGATGGTAGCTGGGTGCGCGACGGCAACTCCAATGTTTTTGTCATCACCGATGGCGCGCAGTTGATTTCCGTGACCTATCACAATTTGTTGCCTGACTTGTTTCGCGAAGGACAAGGGGTTATTGCCGAAGGGCACTTAGTGGATGATGGTACATTCATCGCCTCGAATGTGCTGGCAAAACATGACGAAAATTATATCCCCAAGGAAGTTGAGGCCGCACTTAAAAATTCGGGCCAATGGAAAGGGGACACCGCCACAGATCAATAATTTGTGGCGGCTGAAAGGGAAGGTTTACAGCGTGTCACCGATAAGTGGGGTCCGGTTGTCGGGTTTGGGGCACGCTTAAACAAAAGAATAACCTGTTGTTTTGGTCTGATCAAAACAGGGAACGTTCAGGGAGAATAAAATGTCAATTGAACTAGGCCATTTCGCTCTTGTGCTTGCCGCCGCGCTTGCTCTGGCCCAATCATCTGTCGGGTTCATGTTCTGGCGTACGGGGGGGCGGGCTGCTTCCTTTGTTCGCCAGGCGGCAATTTTGCAGTTCGTTCTGGTATTTGCTTCGTTTATCGCGCTGATTCAGGCTTTTGTTCTTTCGGATTTTTCTCTCAAACTTGCCTATGGCTATTCCCATTCCTTGCAGCCGCTCATCTATAAAATTACCTCGGTATGGGGAAATCATGAAGGCTCAATGCTGTTATGGGTGCTGATCCTTACCGGGTTTGGTGCCGCGGTGGCATGGTTTGGCAAAAAACTGCCCCATGACCTGATGGCGTTGGTTCTGGCGGTGCAGGGCGCATTGGGTGCCGCCTTTATTATGTTTACGATTTTCACGTCAAATCCGTTTTTGCGTTCCAATCCTGTTCCCCTTGAGGGGCGGGACCTTAATCCCATTCTGCAGGATATTGGTCTGGCCATTCACCCGCCCCTTTTATATGTGGGCTATGTGGGCCTTTCCATCTGCTTTTCTTTTGCCATTGCCGCGTTGATTTCGGGGCGTATTGATGCAGCCTGGGCGCGTTGGGTGCGTCCATGGGCGCTGGCGTCATGGACCTTTTTGTCCCTTGGCATCGCCATGGGTTCATATTGGGCCTATTACGAGCTTGGCTGGGGCGGCTGGTGGTTTTGGGATCCGGTTGAAAACGCGTCTCTGATGCCATGGCTTGCCGCAACCGCACTGCTGCACTCCGCCTTGGTGATGGAAAAACGCAACGCGCTCAAAGTGTGGACGATCTTTCTTGCCATTCTGTCCTTTTCCCTGTCGCTTTTGGGGATGTTCCTCGTCCGCTCAGGCATATTGACTTCGGTGCATTCATTTGCCGCCGACCCGACCCGTGGCATGGTAATTCTTGCCATGCTGACGGTGGTGATCGGTGCTGCTTTTGCCCTTTATGCATGGCGCGCAAGCTCCTTGCGTTCGGGGGGGCTGTTTGCACCCATTTCTCGCGAAGGCGCATTGATCGTCAACAATCTGTTTTTGGCGACTGCCGTTGTTGCCGTGATGGTTGGAACCCTTTATCCGCTGCTTTTGCAAGCTATAAACGGCACGCTGATTTCGGTGGGCGCACCGTTTTTTGATCTCACCTTTGGCATTCTTGTGACGCCACTGTTATTGCTTATTCCCTTTGGGCCGTTTCTTGCGTGGAAACGGGGCGACATGATCGGCGTTATCCAGCGTCTGGCCGGTGCTGCAGGTCTGACCCTTTTGCTGATGATTGTATTTACGATTGTCTCCGGTGGGGAAATCTCCCTTGCAACTCTTGGTTTGCTGATCGGCATCTGGATTATTGTGGGAGCCATTGCAGAACCGATTGATCGGGCCAAGTTCGGTAAATTTGATTTTGCTCAAAGCTGGCGACGTCTCAAAGGTCTGCCCAAAATCACATGGTCAACAACCCTTGCCCATGTGGGGGTGGGGATTTCGGTGATTGGTGTGGTTTCCGTGACTGCCTGGGAAACCGAGCGTGTGGATTCCATGATGATGAACCAGACCATTGAATTGGCCGGTTATACGGTGACAATGGTTGATGAAAGCCGCCGTCAGGAAGATAACTTTATCGCTGATAAAGTAACCTTCAAGGTGATATCACCCCTGGGATGGGAAGATACCGTCGCATCTGAGAAACGGGTTTACACGGCCTCAAATCAGCCAAGCACAGAGGCTGGAATCCTTACCTATGGCCTTTCCCAGCTTTATGTTTCCCTTGGGGACGCCGATGAAACGGGTGCGCGCGTGGTGCGTCTGTGGCATAAGCCCTACATAACGCTGATCTGGTATGGTTTTGTATTTATGGCAGCAGGTGGCTTCCTTTCGCTAAGTGACCGAAGGCTACGGGTGGGGGTGCCAAAGTCCGCCAGGAATGCACGCAAAAAAACCACAACTTCGGTACCGGCAGAATGATGCGCGCTCAGATTTTTTCCCGGACTTTCAGCCCGATTGCCATCATCGTGTTTGCGCTGCTTGTCGCATTTTCGTCTCCGGCAGTGGCGGTCAACCCGGATGAAATTCTGGCCGACCCGGTAATGGAAACCCGTGCGCGGGCAATTTCAGCTGAATTGCGTTGTCTTGTGTGTCAGAACCAGTCCATTGATGACAGTGACGCTTCGCTGGCGCGGGACCTGCGTCTGCTTGTGCGTGAAAGAATTGTCGCCGGGGATTCCGATGCCGAAGTGGTGGCTTTTGTGGTGGATCGTTATGGCGAATTTGTTTTGCTCAAACCTTATGTGGGCTGGCATACGTTTGCTTTGTGGGCCACCGCCCCGGTGGTTCTGCTTCTGTCCATTCTGGTACTGGTTCTTCATTTGCGAAACAAGAAGACAGCCCCCACGCCGCCGCCAACTGCTGCAAAAGTGCTCACCAAAGAAGAGCAGGACGCGCTTAATTCTCTGTCGTCCAACCAATAGAGGCGGGAAATTGTGCCGGCTTGAAGTTTTTTCGGGCCCGGGATAAATCGGGACCATGCTTGATTTGATGGCCCCCTTTGTTGCGCCGGGACTGGATGCTTCTTCGGCGCTGTTCCTGATTGCGCTCAGTGCTGTCACTTCCGCGGTGACCGCAACCTTTGCTCTGGGGGGCGGCTCCTTGCTGATTGCGGTTATGAGTCTGATGTTGCCGGGGGCGATTGTGGTGCCGGTCCATGGGGCCGTGCAGCTGGGTTCAAACGGGGGGCGCGCCTTTTTGCGCAGGGCCTTCATTCAGTGGCAATTCGTTGGCTGGTTCGTGCTGGGGTCTGCCATTGGTGCGTTGCTGGGGGGACGTGTGGCCATCTTGCTCCCTGATGCGTGGTTCAAGGGCGCGATTGCGGTGTTTATTCTATATTCTGTCTGGGCACCCAGGGCCAGAATTTCCGGGCGGGGAGCCTTCTCAACCACGCTGGCCGGTGCTTTTACCTCCGGGGTTGGCATGATTGTGGGAGTTTCCGGTCCGCTGGTTCTTTCTTTTTTGCGAGATCTGAAAAACCGGCGCGAAATCGTGGGCACTCACGCATTTTTGATGACGTGTCAGAACCTGTTCAAGTTTGTGGCATTTACACTGTTTGGATTTGCTTTCTGGGATTATGCGCCGCTTATTCTTGCCATGGTGGCCAGTGGGTTTTTAGGTACATATTCCGGGGGTTTGTTGCTTGATAAGGTGCCTGAAAAAGTCTTTAGAATCGCCTTTCGACTTATCCTGAGTGTTGTTGCGCTGGACTTGGCACGCCGCGCGTTTTTGGGTCTGTGATCCCCTTATATCCATTATGTTCTCCAACATTGCCAAAAGTTAATGTTGATGTAATACGTCGGCAATGTTGCCCCGGTTAGCACTGAAATCCTGTTGATGGTTGAATTCATCTAGGAGAGTATTACAGATGCAAACCCCCAAAGCTTTATCCGTCGGAAAGAAGTTCTTATCCGCCAGAAAATGGCTCACTGCTACATCTCTTGCTGCACTTTTGGCCCTATCGGGAACTGGCATTCTCATGTCTGTGCAACAATCCTCAGCCCAGATTTCGGTGGCAGTTGGTGCCCCTGCCAGCTTTGCTGATCTGGTTGAGGCGGTAAAGCCTGCGGTTGTCTCCATTTCGGTTGAAGGGAGTCAGCAGGTGCGCCGGCTTGGCAGCGAAAATTTCGATTTTCAATTCCCCGACCTTCCCCCCGACCATCCTTTGCGTCGCTTCTTTGATCGATTTGAACGCGGCAACGGCCCCCAAAACGGACAACCGCGCACGCGCCGCTTTCAGGCCGCCGGTGCCGGCTTCATTATCTCGGCCGATGGACTGGTGGTGACCAATAACCATGTGGTTGAAAATGCCGATAACATCAACATCACTGACGACGAGGGTAATGAGCATGTGGCCACGCTAATCGGTACGGACCGCCGCACCGATCTTGCTCTGTTGCGTATCGAGGGGGCCAGTGACCTTCCCTTTGTGGAATTTGCCGAAACTGAAACCCGCGTCGGCGACTGGGTTGTTGCCGTGGGCAATCCCTTTGGTCTGGGTGGTACGGTCACAGCCGGCATTGTGTCGGCCCGTGGGCGCGATATTTCCTCCAATTCCTATGGCGACTTCATTCAGATCGATGCTGCAATCAATGGCGGCAATTCCGGTGGCCCCACTTTTAACCTCTCAGGTCAGGTTGTGGGGGTAAACACGGCGATTTTCTCCCCCAACGGGGGCAATGTGGGCATCGCCTTTGCCATTCCCGCCGCCACCGTGAAACAGGTCATTACCGATCTTATGGATGATGGTCTTGTTTCACGCGGTTTTCTTGGGGTTGGCATTCAGGAAGTAACCAGGGATATCGCGGATTCGGTTGGCCTCAATCGTGCGCGCGGCGCCATGGTGACAGCCCCGACCCCTGATGGCCCTGCCGGCAAGGCCGGAATTGCCGCCGGGGATATCATCCTCAAGGTCAATGGCGAACTCATCGACGATACCCTTGATCTGATCCGCACTGTGGCCAAACTTGCGCCCGGTACTCCGGTTGAGGTTGTTGTCTGGCGTGGGGGCAGGGAAATCAGCTATCAGGTCGTTCTGGTTGAGCGCATTGAAGAAGATACCCGTCCCGGCCCGACTCAGATTGAAGAACAGCCCGAGCCGGTTTTGCCCGAGCCAACCAGTGTTGGAT
>WFOP01000382.1 GCA_015487985.1 Hyphomicrobiales bacterium | reverse complement strand
GTTCAGGGGCTGCAAAAGAACCTTGAAGAAGTCCAGCGCCAGTCCATGACCGATTCATTGACTAAAATTTATAATCGCAAATTTTTCGACCAGCATATTTCAAAATCCATGACCGATGCCAAAGAAACAGGCAAACCGCTCTGCCTGGTAATGGCTGATATTGATCATTTCAAATCCTTCAATGATACATTTGGCCATCAAACCGGCGATCAGGTATTGCGCCTGGTGGCAATGACAATGCGGTCAAACACCAAAGGCAGTGATCTTGCGTGCCGCTATGGGGGCGAGGAATTCGTATTGATCTTGCCCGACACTTCCCTTGAAGAGGCGGTGGTGCTCTCGGACAAAATCCGCAAGGCAATTCAGGGAAAAGAGCTGCTCAAGCGCTCCACCAACGAAAAACTGGGGCGTATCACCTCATCCTTTGGCGTTGCCCTTATGCACCCCAACGATACGGATATCTCGCTCATCGAGCGTGCAGATGCAGCTCTTTATGCCGCCAAAAGAAACGGTCGCAATCGGGTGATCGCGGAAAATGACAAGGTCATGCAAGCCACCAACGCCGCCTGATATCTCTATCCGCCCCCAAAAAGCAAACAGCTATTATACCTGTTGTTGCGCGCGGATTTTAGCCAACTCTTCCAGATCAGCGGCCTCCAGCTGTACGCTTTCCCCACATCCACATGCCCCCACCTGATTTGGGTTGGTAAATGTAAAACCTGAAGACAGTTTGCTGGTTTCAAAGTCCATTTGTGTGCCGAGCAAAAATAATGTCGCCTTGGGGTCCACATAAATTTTAACCCCCTTTTCCTCCACGAAATCATCCCCCGCGATAGGCGTATCAACATAATCCACCGTATAGGCCACGCCGGCACAACCGGCATTTTCAATGCCCACCCGCAATCCCACCACGTCGCGGTCTGCATTGGCAACAATCTCCTTGATGCGAACCGCTGCCGCATCCGTGATGCTCATAATGTTCATATCAGTTTCCTACCACCAGTTCAGAGCTACTTTGGCTTCCTCAGACATGCAATCAGCCGTCCAGGGCGGGTCAAATACCATGCGCACCTCAACATCGCGAATACCCTCGACGCTCCGCGCGGCATTTTCCACCCAAATTGGCATTTCCCCGGCCACGGGACAACCCGGCGCCGTGAGCGTCATATCAATGACCAGATTGCGCTCATCATCCAGATCAACCTTGTAAATCAATCCCAGTTCATAAATATCAACGGGAATCTCGGGGTCATAAACAGTCTTGATGGCTGCAATCAGGTCTGCCGTCACCCGTGCGATTTCTTCCTTGGAAAGCGCCCCCTTGCCAATAGCCATTTCAGCGCCTCTTTTGGCCGCTTCCCCTACCTGTTCCCCATCTTTCAGCTCTTCACCCATATCAGGGCTCCTTCAAATTGTTTGGCCTTAAGCAAAAAAAGCGCTGGCCCTGTTGATGGCTTCAACCAACGCATCCACATCATCCTTCCCGTTATATAGGGCAAAAGATGCGCGACATGTAGAGGTTGCACCAAATCTGTTTAACAAAGGTTGTGCACAATGGGTGCCCGCGCGCACCGCAACCCCATAACGATCCAGAATGGCCGACAAATCATGGGCGTGCACATTTTCAATTTCAAAAGAAAATATGGCCCCCTTGCCCGGCGCATTTCCAATGATCCGCAACGCATTTATTTTTTGTAATTGCTCAGCGGCATAATCACCCACTTCTGTTTCATGGCGGGTAATATTCGTGCGCCCCAGACCTTGCACATAATCCAAAGCCGCCCCAAGCCCGATAGCCTGCACAATTGGGGGAGTTCCCGCCTCAAAGCGATGGGGAGGCGCATTATAGCTCACCCCGTCAAGACGAACCTCCGATATCATTTCGCCGCCCCCCTGAAAGGGCGCCATACCCTGGAGAACTTCATGTTTTGCATAAAGCACGCCAATGCCGGTCGGCCCATATAGTTTATGGCCGGTCATCACATAAAAATCCGCCCCGAGATCAGCCACATCAATGCCGAAATGCACAGCCCCCTGGCTGCCATCCACCAACACAAGAATGCCTTTTTCATGGGCCATTTCCACAATCTGTTTGATGGGGTTCACGGTGCCAAGCACATTTGACATATGGGTAATTGCCAACAGCTTTGTGCGCGGCGTCAGCGCCTTTTCCAGCGAGACCATATCCAAACGGCCATCATCCTCCACATCTATCCAGTTCAGAACGGCCCCGTTTCGCTCCCGCAGAAAATGCCATGGAACAATATTGGAATGGTGTTCCATGAGGGAAAGGGCAATCTCATCCCCTTCCCTTATCTCAGAAACACCAAGGGAGTTGGCCACAAGATTGATGGCTTCGGTGGCCGAACGGGTAAAAACAATCTCGTTTACATCCCTTGCCCCCATAAAGGCCCGCACGGTTTCGCGCGCAGCCTCAAAGGCATCCGTTGCCCGGTTGGAAAGCGTATGCAACCCCCGATGCACGTTGGCATATTCATGGGAATAAGCATGGGTTATACGCTCGATAACCTGACGCGGCTTTTGCGCCGACGCGCCGCTATCCAGATAAACCAGGCGGTTATCATGGATTTTTTCCTGCAAAATAGGAAAATCCGCCCGAACCTGCTCCAAATTCAACGCCATCAGGAACTTGTCCCGCCATCCAGCCATTTGGAAACAATGCCGCTTAAGGCATCATTCAAATCCTGATTTTCGATTGGATCCAGAAGTTCCTGGATGAATGCCCGAATAAGCAACGCGCCCGCTTCCTCGCGTCCAATCCCCCGGCTCATCAGATAAAACAGCGCATCCTCGTCCAATTCTCCACAGGTACACCCGTGACCACATTGCACATCATCGGCAAAAATTTCCAATTCCGGTTTGGAGAGAATTTGCGCGCCCTCCGACAGCATCAGCCCCTGAGCCATCATTTTGGCATCGGTTTTTTGCGCCACCGCATCCACCAGAATTCGCCCCTGAAATACGGCCCTGGCCCGGTTGCGCACAACCGACTTGAACAGTTCCTCAGCGCTGGTATTTTCCACCGCATGGGTCATATCCATGGTGATGTCACAATGCTGAGCCTCATCCACCAGATTTAAGCCAGACAGGTTTGCATGCGCGCCCTCCCCTTCAAAACGGCCAAACATCTGAACCCGGGACAATCCGGCACCGGAATTTACAACCAGATTCCGCAACTGCACATTTTCACCAATTATATATTCGATCGTGTGGAAATGGCGTGCTTTTCTGCTGGCGGCATCAACCACGACATGCGTGAATTTTGCCCCCGCCCCCAGATTGACCCAACTCGTATGGTTTCCCAGGTGAGCCGCATCGCTGCCCTCAAATGTTTCAAGAACAACCACCTCGGCCCCGGCGGCAACATCAAACACAACCGCGCTGTTCACATGACACGCATCCCCGGAAATGGAGCGCTTGAGATGAATAATATTTTCAACCCTGCCCTCTAGCCGCACCAACAGGCTTTTGCGCGTGAACGCCCGGTTCAAACTGCTTAAAATATCATCCCGCTCACCAAAGTTGGAGCCGTCCTGATCCGCAACAAATACACCGGTCGGCGAACCGTTGACCGAAGAAGCATGCCCGTTTTCAAGATTTATTTCATAGGCATTGGCAATTTTGAAAGATGACGGCGTTGCATGTTCACCCTCAGTGCTAAGCGCCGGCACATCCCTTAAAAGTGTGCGCAAGTCCGTATAGTGATACGCTTCAACCCTGCGTGTGGGCAAACCGGAAACCGACAGATCGCTCGCCGCCTGTTTTGCACCAATATCATTTAATTGAGCCACCAACGTCTTTTCGGCGTCAGTGAGTGTCAAAGTGGCTTGTTCACTCATGCCGCACCCGCTGCCTCTTCATAATTGGCATAGCCCTTGGCCTCAAGTTCAAGCGCCAGATCTTTGCCCCCGCTTTCAACAATCTGGCCATCGGAAAACACATGCACCCTGTCAGGTACAATATGATTTAACAGACGCTGGTAATGGGTGATCACCAGCATCGAACGGTTTGGCGAGCGAAGCTGGTTGACGCCTTGTGAAACCACCTGCAACGCATC
>WFOP01000381.1 GCA_015487985.1 Hyphomicrobiales bacterium | reverse complement strand
TTCCTAAACCAGGGGTTGGCGATAATCGGCGGCATAGCGGCCGGTCACCTGATGTTCAAGCTGGCGTTCAATATCTGTAAGAAGCGAGGAGGCGCCAAAGCGGAACAGGTGGGGCTGTAACCAGTTCATGCCCAGCTCCTCCTTGATCAGCGCCAGATAAGTCAATGCGTCTTTGGCTTTTGAAATGCCCCCGGCGGGTTTATAGCCAACTTCAATGCCGGTTTCATCATGGAACCAGCGAATCATGCGGATCATGGACAATGAGGTTTGCAGGTTGGCGTTGACCTTTTCCTTGCCGGTGGAGGTTTTGATGAAATCCGCGCCGGCAAGCATACACACCAGCGAGGCCTTGGCGACATTGGTCTGAGTGGCCAACTCACCAGTGCCCAAAATCGTTTTCATATGCGCGTCACCACAGGCGGCGCGCATGGCTTTCGTCTGCTCGTAAAGCCCCTGCCAATTCCCCTCAAGCACCAGGCCGCGCTCAATGACGATATCAATTTCGCGGGCACCCGCTTTTACGGAGGCCTCAATTTCCTGCAGGCGTATTTCAAGGGGGGTCAGGCCATGGGGAAAAGCGGTGGACACCGCCGCCACGGGAATATCCGAGTCGGCCAGCGCCTCAACCGCGGTGCTGACAAAATTATGATAAACACAGACCGCGCCGGGTTTTATATCAAGCTCTTGTGCCCCGAGCGCATATAAAATATCGCTTCGAACCGGTTGGCGAGCCTTGGCGCACAGGCGCCTGACCCGGCCCGGGGTATCATCAGAATTCAAAGTCGTCAGATCAATCAGGGTGATGGCCTTGAGCAGCCATGCGGCCTGATAGTTTTTCTTGACCGAACGGCGCGCGCCAATGGTGCCAGCGCGCCTTTCAAGCGCGGAGCGGTTCATGCGCACCCGATCAACCCAATCCATATCCAGATCAAAACCCGGATTGCGCTTGTGGCTTTGCGGGCTTGATGAGGGTGTATCCATGCTGACAGCTTTCAGGTTCATATTGCCTCCACTAATGCGGGAATAAGCTTTTGAAATTTTTGGGCGCAAATTGTGGCGACATTCTTGGTCTGGGTGTGACTGATGGTTTCGTTTGCCATGCCTGCGCCCATATTTGTGATGCCCGAACAGGCCCAGACAGCCATGCCCAGCATGCGGGCAATAATCACCTCGGGGGCGGTGGACATGCCAACGGAATTTGCCCCAAGCCTGATGCCCATCTGTATCTCGGCAACAGTTTCAAACGAGGGACCGGAATACCAGAGATAAACCCCCTCACTGAGGGGTATGTCTAAATCCCGGGCAATGTTTTGCGCAAGTTCGCGCAATCGTGAATCATAGGCGTCCACCATATTGACGAACCTTTTGTCGGTGGCTTCACCAATCAGGGGGTTCATGCCCGCATAATTTATGTGATCGTTGAGCATCATCAGATTGCCGGGGCGCACATCTTCATCCAGCGAACCGGCGGAATTGGTCAACAACAGGGTTTTGGCCCCCAGAGCCTGCACCGTTTCCAGCGCCACACGCATGGCGGCGGCATTGCCATGCTCATAATAATGTTCCCGCCCGGTCAGGATGGCAACGGATTTGTTGCCCATTTTCCCGGTTAGCAGTTCACTGCCGTGACCTGAAACCCGGCCCCCGGCCCGGCCATATCCGGGAAAGCCCTCAAGTTCATCATAGGGGAAAGCCGTTTTGTCCTCCAACATATCCGCCAGCGCGGCAAGGCCTGATCCCAGCACCAGGGCAATATCAATTTTGGTATCGCCGGTTCTTTGCTGAATTGTTTGAATTGCATTCATATCTATTTATCCAGAAATTCAGGTCCGAACGAGTGGGGCAGCAATTGCGCCAATGTTGTATTCAACGGCTCCCCTCCATCGGCGCCAAGGCAGGTTATGGGGGTATCAAGGTCGGCAAATTCACGAATACGCTGGCGACAGCCCCCACAGGGGGTGACGGGAATCGTGCCCGGTCCGGTGGTCAAAATGCGTTTGATGCGCCGGCCGCCCCCGGCCAGCATGGCGGAAATGGCGGATGCCTCGGCGCAATTTCCTTGAGGATAGGCGGCATTTTCGACATTACAGCCGGCATAGATA
>WFOP01000380.1 GCA_015487985.1 Hyphomicrobiales bacterium | reverse complement strand
CTGATTTTCTTCGCCATGTTTCATCCGTTTCTCGACCTGCTGGCCGTACTTCATAAAAAACGCCGTGGTACAAGAACCTCTGGTGATTTGGCGAACCACCGGCCTCTTCCACGGATTTAATCAGGCCCCGCCCCTCTTTGACAAAGAAAGACAAAACCCGAACTCCGGATCAGATTTTTTCCACCTGACCATATTCCAGTTCAACCGGCGTTGCCCGGCCAAATATCGAAACCTCAACTTTAAGACGCGCCCGCTCTTCGTCCACTTCTTCCACCACCCCGTTAAACGAGGCAAAGGGCCCATCAGAAACACGCACCTGCTCACCCACATCAAAGCTGACGGAAGGCTTGGGACGATCCACACCCTCCTGCACCTGCTGCAAAATAGCCTGCGCTTCGCTTTCCGAAATCGGAATGGGCTTGTGATCGGACCCCAAAAATCCGGTGACCTTGGGGGTGTTTTTAATCAGGTGAAAAGTCTCGTCGGTCAATTCCATCTTGACCAGCATATAGCCGGGGAAGAATTTGCGCTCCGCATCAACCTTGCGGCCACGGCGCACCTCAACGACTTTTTCCACCGGCACAACAACATCCTCGATATAGGCGTCCAGCTTTTTTGAAATAGCTTTCTCGCGGATCGCCTCCGCCACCTTATGCTCAAAATTGGAGTATGCCTGAACTATGTACCAACGCATGGCCATTTTTAGCTTTTCCGCCTTCTGGATAATCTGGTCCGCGTTTAAGCGCGGATCGAAAGTAATAATTGAACAAACCAGGAAATCACCTGATCTGCTGAAAGAAAAAATAAACTTGCCAACATCACCATAATCAACACCATAATAGTGGAAACTAGGGTTTCATTACGCGTGGGCCACACAACTTTCTTGACCTCGGCCCGCACCTGCTGAAAATAAATTATCGGATTCATCTTGGCCATTTTCCAATAACCCCTTGTAAAGACAGCGCCTTTTAATTGCGCCCAGCCAAATTCCGGCACGAACAGAAGCCGCGCGAGTCACTTCGTGCGGCTGAATTACGCCCTGTCTAGTGAGTTCCCCCCTCAAAAGCAAGCCAATATTGTCCTAAAAATCCGGTAATTTTTCCAGACACCGATCGGGCGCCGATTGAAAGAAACAACGACGCGGCAAATGAAAAATTCTGAACCATGGCAGGGGCGGAGAGACTCGAACTCACGACCCTCGGTTTTGGAGACCGATGCTCTACCAACTGAGCTACACCCCTACTAGGTCGCACAGGGTCTAATTGCAATTGAGTTTGAGTGCAAGACCTATTCCTGTGCCAAAGTGAACATTCCTGCATTTGTCAAACAAAACCGGCCCACCTATGATCACGCCAAAACACCGCAAGACAACTTGAGTTTCAGGACCAATGACATGACCCGCCGCTACACGACGATCTTGGCCGCATTTGCTTTTTTCCTCAGCCTGCAAAATCCCGGTTTCAGCCAGCCAACAATCGGCGTGTCATTTCCCCCCGTTGAAACACCCCCCAAAATCGCCTTCACCCTGAAACAACTCGATTTACTTCAAATCCAGCACATTCGTTTTGCTGAAAACTGGAAAAACCGCGAGCCCCGGCGCGGACAGTTCAACTGGCGCCCGCTGGAAAGCCGCATCGCTGCCCTTGCGGACCGGGGCGTAAAAATCCTTCTCACTGTTCAGGCAAATGGCCCGGACTGGGCCTGCGCTTCGCGTACCTCCAAACTGTGCACTTTCAGGGACTGGGCCGATATGGAACCCTATCTGAACCAGTTGCTGGCCCGCGTCGGGGACAAACTGGACGCAATTCAATTCGGCAACGAATGGGACCATCAGTTTATGGGCAATGCCGCCCTGTATCTGGATTATCAGAACCGGTTTTACCGGCTGGTTAAACAGGCACGCCCCGATTTGAACGTGGTTCTTGGGGGCATTACCTCGCGGGCCCTCTTATACGAAACAATGTGCCTGAACGAAAAACCGCTGGATACCAGCGCCATGCAACTAACAGTTGACAATGACCTGAGCGCATTTCTTCAACAGCAGATTTGTGTCCGCAACGCGGCCGGTTACCGCGCGGACCGGGCCGATGTGAAAATGGTTTTGACAAACGCAAATTATGACATTGCCGACCTGCACCTGTACGACACCCCGAAATTCTGGACCGATTTCGTACAAATCTTTCGCCGCCTGACGCCAAAACCGGTTTATATCACCGAATTTGGCGGCCCCAGTCCCGAATTTGAACGTGCCGACCCCCAATATCAGGCAACCCGGCTGGTGACCTATCTCAACGCCATCAAATCCCTGCCCGTTATCCGCGCCTACTATTTCAAGCTCACCGATGGCGGCTCGGCCTATCACGCCAGATCAGGCCTGTTTGATGCCAATGGAAACCCCAAGCCCGCCCTTCAGGTTTTCCTGAACTGGCAGGCCGGCACTTAAAGCATGTTGCGTGAATACGATTGAACGCAACAGCTTTAGGGACAATAACCAAAGCTGATAAGATAGTCGTCCGGGTCCACCACCATTATTTCGGTGCAACCATAAGCGCGCTTTACCGGTCCCGAAAAAATCGGCGTACCCGCCACATTGAGCATCAGCTCAACTTTTTGCAAATCCCGCACCCAGATAAAAACGTCGCAGATCACCTCCCCGGGCGTCAAATGCCGGTTGGCCAGCGCCTTTTTCTTTGCCAGCTTCAGCATGATGGCCGCCCCTTCCCGCTCCACCAGTGAAAAGTTCGGCTCTTCGCTCCAGTCAAGCTTTGCCGCGCGAAAATCCAGCTGTCTGGTATACCAGTCCGTTGCCCGTTTTAAGTCGCTAACGACCAGCACCCCAGCTGTTGCAATCAGATTTACGTTTGTCATTGTTCCCCCAAACCCAAACTAAACGATGAAAATACTAAAGCAATGTTTTCACTCTACTGTTGAACGTGACACCCTGAAAACCTCTCCTGAACTAAAACCATATCTGATCAGTCATCATGGTCCAGATGGTGCACATCCGGGACAAAAGTCTGCTCCGTCAAAGGCGGGCGCACATAGCCCTCCTGCGGAGGCCGCTCTTCCAGAACAATCGGCTCCGGCGTCAGGTCTTCATAGGGAATTTGCTGCAAAAGATGAGAAATGCAATTCAGGCGTGCATGCTTTTTGATGTCGGAATTGACCACAAACCACGGTGCCTGCTTGATGTCCGTGTGATTAAACATATCGTCCTTTGCCCGCGAATAATCCACCCAGCGCTTGCGTGATTCCAGATCCATCGGGCTGAGCTTCCAGCGTTTGGTTGGTGTTTTCAGGCGCTTTTGAAAGCGGCGTTCCTGCTCGACATCACTAACGGAAAACCAGTATTTGATAATCTGAATCCCCGAACGAACCAGCATCCGCTCGAACTCGGGCGCAGAGCGCAAAAACTCCTGATATTCCTCATCGGTACAAAACCCCATAACCCGCTCGACACCGCACCGATTATACCAGGAGCGATCCAGTATCACCATCTCCCCCCTGGTGGGCAAGTGGGCCACATACCGTTGAAAATACCATTGGCCGCGCTCCCGGTCCGTTGGAGCGGGCAAAGCCACCACGCGGCAAATGCGCGGATTCAAGGGTTCCGTAATCCGCTTGATCGTCCCCCCCTTTCCTGCAGCATCGCGCCCCTCAAAAATCACAACAACCCTTAAACCCTTATGCTTGATCCATTCCTGCATTTTGACCAGTTCAATCTGCAAGCGGCTCAACTCCGCCTCATAGCGCGAATTGCTTATTTTCTTGTTGGGGTCGCGCATTTTCCTGGGTTTAGCTTCCATGGATATGTTCTCCTGCCTGCATAGTTTTTTCAATTCCCCCCAAAACAGTACCCGAAGCAATATATGGCCATGTCGCCATTGAACGGCGTAGTTTTCCAGCATTCAGCACCACCAACCCGGGACCTCATGCTCAAATTCATTTACTACTACCCACACCCGGACAGCCAAATAATTCAAAAGAGTTATACTTGTGAGTTATACTTGGAATCTGAATGACTTCGAATATACGCCCGATAGTTAACTCATGTCCACCATATTGAATACCTCGCGCCCGCAACTGGCGGCACGGATAAAGGGAACAAAACCACCCGCGTCAGCACAAATACAAAAGTTAAGGGTTTGGCCTCAAGCGCTGGTGCCAACTGTTTGGACAGAAAATTGGAGCGGGTGAAGGGAATCGAACCCTCGTATTCAGCTTGGAAGGCTGCTGCTCTACCATTGAGCTACACCCGCTTATATTTTGACCAAAGCGGCAATGCGCCGCCGGCCAACTTTCCGGCCACTCCCGCAAAACAGTGTGCCAGGCACACAGGCGCGAGCGAAGTAAATGGTGGAGGGGACTGGATTCGAACCAGTGTACGCTAAGCGGTCAGATTTACAGTCTGATGGATTTAACCACTCTCCCACCCCTCCCCAATATCACCAAAATGATGCCAGAGACGGATCGCAAACAAACAAATTTACGTTTCGTCCGGCGGTTTATGCTAAGTGCAATGCGTCCTGTCAACATTTAACTTGCTCAAATCGCACCAATCTTCTTTATAGGCCCCACTATGAGCAAAAAACCCACACGATTTCACAAAAATAATCGGCGAACGCCTTCCCCAAACACCCGGCGCGCGCAAACAGCAATCCCCCCCGCCCATGTTCTTTATGGGCTGCATACGGTGCGCGCGGCATTGCTTAATCCCGAGCGCACAAAGCACCTGCTTCAGGCAACACCAAACGCTTTGGCACGGCTTAAACAGGACAATGATTCCCTTCTCGGCCAAACCAGAGTCGAACTGCTGACCCCACGCGAACTTGACAAAGTTGCCGGCCCCGAGGCCGTCCATCAGGGAGTTGCGCTCAAGGTTTCCCCCCTCCCCAAAAAAGATTTGGCCAGCCTGAGCGATTATCGCCTGATTCTCATTCTCGACCAGATTACCGACCCCCATAATGTGGGGGCAATATTGCGCACCGCCTGCGCTTTTGGTGCCAGCGCCGTTATCACCACCAACCGCCACGCCCCGCAGGAAACCGGTGTCTTGGCCAAATCCGCCTCCGGCGCCCTAGACTTCCTGCCCATGATTGAAGTGGGCAATCTGGGGGAAGCCATCAAGACCCTGAAAAAACAGGCCGTCTGGTGTGTGGGACTTGATTCTGAGGCCGACATGGCCCTGGGCCAAACACAATCCGACCAGAATATTGCGCTTGTTCTGGGGGCGGAAGGCAAGGGCCTGCGCCACAAAACCCGCCAATTATGCGATCAGATGCTGCGCCTGGACATGCCCGGCCCCATTAAAAGCCTGAACGTATCCAACGCCGCAGCGGTCGCCATGTTTGCCCTGTCTCCAAAAACGGGCAACACCCCTTAGAACGTTTCAATGATCAGACGTGCATTGCAGGTATCGCGGCCAATAGTGCCGATCCAGATATCATACCAGCCATCGGAGGCGCGGGTCAGCCGAATTTTTGCATCCAGCGCACTTTCGGTATTGTCATCATCATCCCAATACCAGTTTCCGCTACCCGTATTTATCAGCAAAATGGAATCGCACTCACTTTCAACCCTGAATTCCAGTTCATAGCCGTTCCCGCGAAAATTCAATTCATAATCAGGCGCCCGCGCCACAAATCCTTCCGGTCGTCCACTGGTCAAATTGCGAATGCCACACTTTGCGATATTCTCCGTGCCCCCTGCAACAACATTGAATGAACGCGGCTGATAAAGAGACTGCCCGTCAAATCGCAGTTCAGTACCATCCAGATTTACTTCGGGGCACGCCATCGCAACCCCCGGCATCGCCACAAACGCGGCGGCAATCAGTAGTCTTTTCATCCTGTTTCCCCCAATATTCACCGATCTACGATTGTATAGCGCAACGGAAATCCACCCGAATACAACCACAAATCAAACGAATCCAAACCGGCCCACGCCCGAAACTTTCCCGCATGAACCCCCGGACTTTAATTTGGCAAAAGATTGGCGTCCTTGAGATATCTCAAAGCGTATTTTCATG
>WFOP01000379.1 GCA_015487985.1 Hyphomicrobiales bacterium | reverse complement strand
GGCGTCGCGTTTGAATTCTGCAAGTTTGTCTGTGTTGCCCATATCAAGGGTCATGGAGGCGGCGATAAATTCATGGGGGTGGTTGGCCTTCAAAAAGGCCGTCTGGTAGGTCAGGTAGGCATAGGGGGCCGAGTGGGATTTGTTGAACCCGTATTCGGCAAATTTTGCACAGGCGTCAAAAATCTTGTTGGCCAGTTTCTCAGGAATATCCCGTTCAACCGCACCCCGGACAAAACGATCACGCTGGGCATCCATTTCTGCTTGAATTTTTTTACCCATGGCACGGCGCAAAATATCGGCTTCGGCCAATGTGTAGCCCGCCAGATCCCGCCCGATCTGCTGTACCTGTTCCTGATAGGTGATAACCCCGTGAGTGGCCTCCAGAATGGGCTGGAGTTTTGGATGGAGATATTCAACTTTCCGCTCCCCCAGCTTCACCGCGCAATAGGTGGGAATGTTATCCATCGGGCCGGGACGAAACAGGGCCACCAGCGCAATCAGGTCTTCAAACCTGTCGGGCTGCATATCAATCAACGCCCGGCGCATGCCTGCACTTTCAACCTGGAACACGCCGACCGTATCCCCTTTTCTGAGCATCTTGAACGTGACTTCGTCATCAAGGGGCATGGTCTTGATGGAGAGCAACTGTTCATCGCGATTGATCATTTTGAGGGCATAATCAATGATGGTCAGGGTTTTAAGCCCCAAAAAGTCAAACTTTACCAGCCCCGCCGGCTCGACCCATTTTTGACCATACTGGGTTACGGGCATATCCGAGCGCGGGTCGCGATAAAGGGGCACCAGTTCCTGCAAAGGTCTGTCCCCGATTACGATACCGGCAGCGTGGGTTGACGCATGGCGATACAGCCCTTCAAGGTTTTGGGCGATTTTCAGCAGTTCGCGCACCGTTTCATCTTCATCGCGCATCACGCGCAACTGGCGTTCTTCCTTGAGCGCCTCAGCAATGGTTGGCGGGTTGGCGGGGTTTGATGGAATAAGCTTGCATATCCTGTCCACCTGCCCATAGGGCATTTGCAGAACCCGGCCCACGTCTCTTAAGGCTGCACGCGCCTGCAAAGAACCAAAGGTAATAATCTGGGCGACCTGCTCACGACCATATTTATGCTGCACATACTTGATGACCTCCTCACGCCGCTCCTGACAAAAATCCACGTCAAAATCGGGCATTGAAAGCCGGTCGGGGTTCAAGAACCTTTCAAACAGCAACTGATATTTCAACGGGTCAAGATCAGTAATGGTCAAAACATAGGCCACGAGCGAGCCTGCGCCGGACCCCCTCCCCGGCCCCACCGGAATGTCCTGATCCTTGGCCCACTGAATGAAATCAGCCACGATGAGAAAATAGCCCGGATATTTCATATCCCGAATGACTTTCAACTCAAAAGCCAAGCGCTCATCATAGTCCTTGCGGGTATATCCATCGGCAAGGCCGGTAAGGGCAAGACGTGCATCAAGGCCCGCTTTTGCCTGCTTTTCCAGCTCTTGTGCTTCCTGCTCCTGGGCCTGCTGAGGCGTTGCCCCTTCTTTAACCGAAAAGCTTGGCAAGATCGGGTCCAGGGTTCTGGGGCGAAAGCTCACCAGTTTTGCGATCTGCACCGAATTGTCCAAAGCCTCGGGCAGGTCATGGAACAGGGCCATCATTTCTTTGCGCGTCTTGAAATAGTGCTGATCTGTCAGTTTGCGCCGATCTGTGCGGGCCACCACCGTGCCTTGAGAAATTGCCAGCAAAGCATCGTGGGCCTCAAAGTCATCTCTGGTGGGGAAAAACGGCTCATTGGTAGCCACAAGCGGGATATCATGGGCATAGGCATAGGCAATGAGTTGGGGCTCAACAATGTTTTCCCCAGCGGTGGAATGGCGTTGAATTTCCATAAACAGGCTGGTGTCAAACAGCTCTTTGAGATAGGCTAAACGCTCCCCGGCTTTCTCAGGAAGGCTGTTTTTATAGAGCGGATCAATGGCCCCTTCGGGACCGCCCGTCAGACAAATCAGCCCTTGAACGTTTGTTTTGCTCAACCATTCCCGTTTAATGCTGGCGGTGCCATCATCACTTTGCAGGAAGGCGCGGCTCACCAACTCGGAAAGATTGGTAAATCCAAGATCGTTGCGGGCGATAAACACCAGTGAATTTTTTTCATCTTCAGACCGGTTGGAACGCGTTTCTTCACGATCATCAAAATCAATGCGTACCTCGCATGATATAATGGGCTGTATGCCCTTTGCAGCTGCCTTTTCAGAAAATTCCAATGCCCCGAACAAATTGGAGCTGTCAGCAATCCCTAAAGCAGGCTGATTGTCCCTTGCCGCCATATCCAGAAGTTTGGCAACCGGAAGCGCACCCTCCAAAAGTGAATAAGCGGAGTGGACATGCAGATGGACAAAACCCGGTCCGGTCATCAGTTTCTCCTGGGGCGCATTAAAATATTCCCTCACCCTGATCAGTATTGTGTTTTGATAAAAGCAAAACACCGCTCAAGTTCATATTCCAGCGTATCGCTTAAAGCGCATCACTTAACCGGCAACCTTTATCCAGCTACCGGCGACACGCCTCAGACTGCCATCCCAAGCCAGATTCTCCAATGGCGGTGATGGGACTTGTTCACAAGGAAAATGTGCCGAAGTTGCCAGCCTGATTTTGTTGCCCGCTGCCTGGAGCGCCAATTCAGCCGGGCAGATTTTGAATGATATCCATCCAAACAAACATCGTCACGCAAAAAGCTGTCACGGACAAAAAAGCCATTGTATCTTTGAACAGGTTTATCATAAGAAACTCCAATTTGTTTTTGTTATGTTCTTATATGTTCTATTTATGTTCCTGTCTATGATACGTATTGAAATTTCTTAACATGGTAAATTGTTTCTGAAACGAGCCACATGTTTGGCCGGCATACTCTGGTTGGCACCGCATGAAAATTTAGAGTTTCAAATCAGATATTTCGCCACCCTTTAGTGTAACCACGCGGTCGGCACGACGCGCAAGGTCATGGTCGTGGGTGGCGATAAGGGCGCTGCTTTGGTTTTCTTTTATCAGCACCAAGAGTGCATCGAACACCAGATTTGAGGTGTCGGGATCAAGATTGCCGGTAGGCTCATCCGCCAGAATGAGATTTGGGTTGTTGGCGGCTGCGCGGGCAATGGCGACACGTTGCTGCTCGCCACCGGAAAGCTCGGAGGGGCGATGGGACGCGCGGGGGCCAACCCCAAGACTATCAAGCAGAGTTCTGGCACGGTTTTGCGCATCTGCGGCACTTTTTCCGGCAATCATTTGCGGAATTGCCACATTTTCAAGGGCACTGAATTCAGGCAGCAGGTGATGAAACTGATAAACAAAACCAACGGTACCGCGCCGCATTCTCGTGCGCTCACGATCCGAAAGCAAACTTGTTGCATCCCCGCAAATGGATACTTCTCCGTCCTGCGGACGTTCAAGCAGGCCACCAAGGTGAAGCAGTGTTGATTTACCGGCCCCCGAAGGGGCAACCAGAGCCACAAGCTCTCCCCGCTTAACAGTCAGGTTTGCGCCTTCAAGAATTTGCAGTCGTTTCGCCCCCTCTTCATAAGCATAGGAAACATTGCTGAGTTCAAGGTTGAGTTCACTCATAGCGCAACGCCTCCACCGGATCATATCGTGCCGCGCGCAGGGCGGGATAAAGCGTTGCCAGGAATGTTAAAAGCAATGATAAAAAAACCACAAAACCAATTTCAAGCGGATCAATTTTTGTAGGCAGTGTCGAGAGGAAAAACACTTCAGGCGGGAAAAGAATCACGCCAAACACTTCAGATACCCAAAGCCGGATTGCCTCGGCGTTGGCGGCCAAAATTACGCCCAGTATGGCACCAATGAGTGTCCCGATCAGGCCGATTGATGTTCCAACG
>WFOP01000378.1 GCA_015487985.1 Hyphomicrobiales bacterium | reverse complement strand
GGGATATGGGGGGGGCGGCTGCCGTCACCGGCCTGATGAAAACCCTAGCCCTGCGCAAGGCGTCCGCTAACGTCATCGGCGTAATCGGGCTGGCGGAAAACATGGCAGACGGCAAGGCCTACCGTCCCGGCGATATTGTCACCGCCATGTCCGGCACCACGATTGAGGTGATAAACACCGATGCGGAGGGGCGCCTGGTTCTGGCCGACGCTCTTTGGTACACTCAGAAAAAATTCAAACCCGCACTGATGATAAATCTGGCCACATTAACCGGCGCAATCATGGGGGCGCTGGGGCAGGATTATGCCGGATTGTTCTCCAACGATGACGAACTTGCAAAACGTCTGGATGATGCCGGTGCCGCCTCAGGTGAAAAGCTCTGGCGGATGCCAATGGGGCCGGCCTATGAAAAAATGATAAAAAGCCGCTTTGCCGACATAAAAAATACCGGCGGGCGTTATGGCGGCGCCATTACGGCGGCCCAGTTTCTGCAACATTTCGTCAATGATGTGCCCTGGGCGCATCTGGATATCGCCGGGACCGGATTTGGCACCCCCGCTACTGACATCAACAAGAGTTGGGCTTCAGGGTTTGGTGTGGCATTGCTCAATCAGTTCATTCAAGACAATTACGAAAAATAACAACGGATTAAGGATACTAAATATGCATAAAAATCTTCTTTTGGCATTTGCAGCGGGCGCGCTGGCGCTCGGTTTTGCCCAGCCCGCCACCTCTTCAGAGCTAAGTTTTGATCCGCAGGACAGTTGCACCCTCGTTCTCAAACAGCAAAAGGAAAATGCCGGGATTTGGACGTTTGGCTATCTTGCCGGGCGCACAGGCAGCACCCTGTCCATTGATGAGGGGCAACTGGACGCCATGACCTCAGATATTGCCCGGGAATGTCTGCAATCCCCTGACGCAACATTTTTTGCAACCGTTGAGAAATTTTTTGGACTTGCAACCAGTCAGGCCGCTGAACCGGCGCCAACCGCAGATTCAACTGACCCGCAAAGCCTTTTGGATTTGTTTTCTGATGACACCATACCACTTGGGGAGGTGCTGCTGACCTTGCGCCCCACCCCTGAAGATGTGCGCGCGGTGTTTCCTGAGCCCATGGCCTCAAATCTGCTCGAAATGTACGAAGAGCTTTTTGGAGAGCGTTTGCTGAACGAAGATTTCCCGGCTGCCTATGTTGTTGGCTCATCCACCTTTACCACCACAAGGGAGCTGGCGACCCATCCGGTTCTTGAAGAAATTTCAGGCGGGTTCAAGGATGTTCTGGATCAGTTTCAGGCAGATGTGCCCTGGGGCACGGTTACCATTGAATTTCCAGAGGTGGAGGACAGAATAAGGTTGCACGGCATGACCTTCGTCAATGGCCGCTGGGTACTGATGATGCGCCCGTGGCGTGGAATGGAATAATCAAAAGATATGACAGAAATCCTGTTTTATCATCTGGAGCAGCGCCCGTTGGAACATGTTTTGCCGGTGCTGCTTCAGAAGTCCGTCGAGCGGGGCTGGAAGTGTGTTGTTCAGATTGGGGACAGCGACAAAATAGCGGCGCTTGATAAAGCCCTGTGGACTTTCAGCAATGAGAGCTTTTTGCCCCATGGAACTTATGTTGAAGACGGGGAAAACAATCACCCGATCCTGTTATGTTCGGGCCAAAACAGCGTTGAGATAAATCCGCATGCTGCTCAGGTTCGGTTTTTTGTTCACGGGGCGGTGCCTGATGCCCGATCAGGCGCCATTGAGGGCTATCAACGCCTTGTTTTCATGTTCTCCGGCCATGACCCCGAAGCAGTGAGCGCAGCGCGGCAGGCATGGAAGAGCCTGAGCAAAGACCACCAGACAACCTATTGGCAACAGGATGCAAATGGCAGGTGGCTTAAAAAAGCCTGACCTCTTCTGTCGTTTGTTTTTGAAATTTCCCCCGAAAAAATATTCTCATGCCCATTGCCCCACCAATGTAATGGAGACCACCGAGCCGATGGTGGAGATCAGGACGATATAGGCGATATTTGAAACCGGCACCTTGTATTGCAACGCCAAAACGAAGGGCATCAGCCCCGCAGGTCCCGCCGCCACCAGCAGGGCAGGCATGGCCCATTGCGGGTCCGCCTGTAAAATAACTATCAGAAAAACCCAGACCACCAGCGGCATGAGCACGAGTTTGAGCATTGAAAATACCGCCGCCGGAATGAAGCTGGCAAACTTTTGCGAAGCCAGAATTATTCCCAGCGCAAAAAGCGAACTGGGGGCGGCGGCGTCCCCCACAAACCGGGTGAACAGTTCCAGCCCGCCGCTCACCTCAAACCCCGCGATCATGGCCACAACCCCAAGGCCAATGGCAATCAGTTGCGGGTTTTTGGCGAAGATCGGAAGCATTTGAAAAATGTTCTTTTGCGTTCCCTTGTCCGTCACCGCCTCTAAAACCATTATCATTCCGGCAAACAAAATCACTGAATCAAGGGTGATAATCCCCACAATGGCCACCAGCGAGCTTTCCCCCAAAAGCTGCTGGGCGATGGGCAGAACAAACATCACATGATTGACAAATCCCGCCGCCATGCCCATCAGCAGGCTTTCCAGTCTTGAGCGTTTGAAAACCCAGCGTGCCAGCACATATCCAATGGCATAAAGGGTGAGTTCCGCCAGCAGGTAGGCAAACACATAAACCCATTCAAACTGGTCAATTGATACCCCCGCCAACAGGCGAAACATCAGTACGGGCAAAGCAAAATAAAATACAAACCGGTTGAGATGCATTGCCAGTTCATTGCTGACAATGCCTTTTTTTCCATAGGCGAACCCAACGGCAACAACCGCAAAAATCGGCAATACGGCATTAAGAAACGTCTGCAACATTGTTTTGGAAAATTTCCTGATGATGGCCCATGGCGCGTTGTTTACCCATGCCGGATTTTATTTGAATGGGCAAGGGGCACTGGTGCCCTAAAGCGTGTCTGCCAAAAGCATGCCCTCGGGGTTGACCCGTGGGGTGGCAGCGGTTTTGGGATAAAAGACGCACGAAAACAAATAGATAAAACAGGTGGCGTGAATACCAACAAGCGCAACATGCTTAAAAGTGCCCGCCGGCGTGAGGCATAAAACCTCACCTTCACAGGGTTGAATTAACTCCCTTGCTCCACCTGTCCTCGCAAAAGAAAGGGGTGGGGGAAGAATGAGGGCCAAATCTCCACCCCCCGTCATCACCCGACCTGATCGGGTGATCCAGCAACCCGTTGTCCAACGGGTTAAAGAGCTTCAATGCATGGTATTATTCACAAAGCCAATCAATTGGCGCATCCAGCCCGCCGGCGCATCCAGCCCGCC
>WFOP01000377.1 GCA_015487985.1 Hyphomicrobiales bacterium | reverse complement strand
GTATTGGGGGGCAGAGGAGGGGGTGGCCCCCTTATTGCCGGATGAGTTTGTTTTACTGGTGCTGGCTTCTGCCGGGTTCTGGATTTTGGGTATGGTGCTGGCAGACCGGTTCGCCGCAATGGCGTTTAGGGCGTCGCGGTGGGAAGTGGCCTTCATTATTATACTTGCTCTGGGGTTGGTCGGGGTGATGGCCTATCCCTATTTGCCCGTTTCAATAGCGATTGTGCCGCTTGTGGGGGCGAGTGTACTGGCCATGTGGTGGGGGCAAAATTTGGGTGAGGGGCAGACTGTTTTGCAGCGCCTTTCTTCTGAAACCGTGCCCAAATGGACATATGTTCTGGCATTTTTGACGCCGTTTTCCGCTATATCGACCTATTGGGTTGTTTTTGAAACCAAGGTTCAGGTACCCGCACAGACAATCGTTTTGACATTATTGTCAATTGGTGTTGTCTGGTTTGCAATTGCTCTCGTTTTACCGCTTTTCGGGCGTTTGAAAAACAATAGATTGGCGTAATTTTTGGGAAATTAAACATGAAAAATTTTCGCAATGCAGTGTTTTTGCCCTTTGTGCTGTTGGGGGCGCTGCTTTTACCGGTCAGCGTTTTTGCCCACAGTTTCGGGGTTGTGCTGATTAGTCCGCAAAGTGGTGAGTTGAGCCAATCTGGATTGAGCTTTCGCAATGGTTTTATGTTGGCAACAACACAGCGGGATTCCCATCCCAACGAGGAATCCGATGGCCATCTTGGTGGATTGGACGTTTATGTCTCGTTCGTGGATGCAACAGGCGATGTTAATCGTGCGGTTCTTGAAACGATTGAGCAAACGGATATTGATATTGTTTTGAGTTATGGGCTGGCGCCGGACGATATTTTGCAATTGAATACTGTTTTGGCACAAAGCAATGCGGTTTTCCTGATGCCTGCCAATTTGTCCGGCCAGTCCCGGAATGAAGCGGGTGAGGCTGCTTTTAGAACAGATTTTGAAACGATGTTTGGATATCAGGCAGAACAGAGTGCTGTTTTGGGGTATAATGCTGCACAACGTATTGAGCGGGCGGTTCGTGCACAGGGGCGTGTGGATGACCGGGGGGCGTTGAGAAAAAGTTTTGCGCAGTCTGCCAGCGACTTTGCCTGGTGATATATTTGGAGCAGTTCAAATGTCGGGGATGATTGGGGGAAAGTTTTTTATCGCTTTTGTGTTGGGAGTTTTTCTGACATTTCCCGCAAATGCCACGCCGCCAAATCTGGTTTGCCGGGCAGGAAATGAAGGCAGCCCGGTTCGCTTTGTGCTTCCTTTATCCACCAATTATTCCAGTTTTTACCGAAGCGGCGTTATGCCTCTTTCAATGGTTCATGCAGAGTTTGAATTTGGCCAGGGTGATGTGCGGGGGGAACTGGATTTTTTTAACGAACATATTATTGGGCAATGGCTGATGGATGGGCGGGTGGATTTGCGTTTGTTTCTGGAGGAAGTGAACGGGCAGGGGCAGGCAACCGGATATGACCTGATTATTCGCACCAGATCCACTGGGGAGACATCTGAGGAAAGCGGTCAAATTATTCACAAAGGCGATTTTGTTTTTCGTGTTGTGAACGGGTTCGCTATGCAAGGGGGAACAGATACTGTTCTTGAGCTTAGCGGAAATGCTGAGTGTAGCTGAGTGTATCGTGCTCTGCTGATGAACAGATTCTGCACTGGCGCATAAGCTATTGTATTCGTTTTGTTTTTTGTGAATCCTAGAGGCCGCCCCCGACGCGCAAAACTGTGCCGGTGGCATATTTGGCCTTGTTTGAGGCCAGCCAGAAAACAGCCTCTGCAATATCCTGGGGCACACCAACGCGGCGCAGGGGGGAAGTGGCGGCAACCATTGCCGGGCGATCCGGGTTGCCGGTTTTGGCGTGGATATCGGTGTCCACCGTGCCTGCCTGCACCGAGCACACACGAATGCCAAGCGGCCCGACCTCTTTGGCCAACCCATTGGTCAGCCCGTCCAGTGCCGCTTTTGATGCTGCATAGTGCACATATTCATTGGGGCTGCCATTGGTGGCGGCAATGGAGGAAATGTTGATGATGACCCCACCGGCCCCCCCGGTTTCCTTTGACATCCTTTTTATGCTCTGTGCGGCGCAATAAAAGGCGCCAAACACATTAACGCCAAAAGTATTCTGAAGGGTTTTGCTTTGCAGGTTTTGGACTGTGGTGGCCTGACCAATGATGCCGGCATTGTTGACCAGCACGGCAAGGGGGGCAAAGTTCTGATCGCAAAATTCAAACATATCGCGTACCGCCTGCGGATCGGCGACATCAGCCTGAAATATCTCCGCCTTAACATCAAAAGCGCGGCACTTTTGAGCAACGGAATTGGCGCTGGCATTATCTGAGGCAAAATTGATACAGATATCAAAGCCAGCTTTAGCGAAAATCAGTGCGGTGGCGGCGCCAATGCCGCGTCCGGCGCCGGTGATGATTGCCAAGCCTGCCATTTTGAAATTTCCTGATGCGTTTGCCGATAAATTTTTTTTACGCTTTTGAACAGATTTTGCTGTAGTTGGCAAATCAGCAAGGGGAATTTTTTTGCATATTCTGAAGAATGAAAAATCCGCCTATTTGTTAATGATTGCAGGCATGGCGCTAATTCC
>WFOP01000376.1 GCA_015487985.1 Hyphomicrobiales bacterium | reverse complement strand
CTATGCCACCCCCCTCTATGCCAACCCCGCCACTGCCCAAAGCCCCTGTGCGACAACCAACCCGGGTGGAATTTATTGCACTGATCGCCGCTTTGATGAGTCTGAATGCGCTGGCCATTGATATTATGTTGCCGGCCCTGCCCCATATGGGCGAAGCCCTCAACGTCATCAATGAAAATGATCGCCAGCTTGTTTTGTCCGCCTATCTGCTCGGCTTCGGCTTCACACAAATCATCTATGGCCCACTCTCGGACAGGTTTGGCCGCCGTCGACCGTTGCTGATCGGACTGGTGATTTATGTGATTGCTGCCATCGCCGCCATTTTTTCTCCAAATTTCACAACCCTGCTTATTTTGCGCGCAGTGCAGGGCATGGGCGCAGCGGGCACCCGCGTCATCGCCCAGTCCATCGTGCGCGACCGCTTTTCCGGGCGCGCCATGGCTGAGGTCATGTCCCTGGTATTCATGGTGTTTATGATTATTCCGGTGATCGCCCCCGCCATGGGTCAGGTTTTGCTGCTCACCGGCTCGTGGTGGACCATATTCATCTTCATGGGCGCCACGGCGATGATTGTCGCCACCTGGACATTTTTTCGTCTGCCCGAAACCCTGGCTGAAGAAAACCGCCGTCCCCTGTCCTTCAAGGCCATCACCGGCGGGTTCAGGCTCGTTCTCACCAACCGCGTTTCCGTTGCCTATTCCGCAACAACAATGTTCCTTTTTGGCGCATTGTTCGGCTTCATAAACTCCTCTCAGCAGATTTATGTGGGCATTTACGGCCTTGGGGTCTGGTTCCCCGTTGCCTTTGCGCTCATGGCGGGGATCATGGCCCTTTCCGCCTATCTCAATTCCCGCGTTGTCAAACATTTTGGCATGCGCCGGATTTCTCATCTGGCCCTGATAATTTTCACCCTCGTCTCGGCTTTGTGGTGGGGTATTTCACTATTCGGGCTGATGCCCCTTTGGCTGTTTTTCGTGCTGCTTTCCTCCGCCATGTTTATGTTTGGCTGGACCTCCTCCAACATGAACAGCCTCGCCATGGAACCACTGGGCAAGGTTGCGGGCACGGCCTCTGCGGTTTTCGGCTTTTTCCAAACCATCGGCGGCGCCTTGATCGGCCTGAGTATCGGACGCCTATATGATGGCACCACCACACCGATTGCTGCGGGCTATTTTTTCGTTGGTCTTGCCGCGCTCACAGCTGTTCTCATTGCTGAAAAGGGCCGGCTTTTCGGCATAGGCGAAGAATATGAAAATGACTGATTTCTCTCAAGGATATAATGGAATCAATTGGCACCAGAAAAGCTGCGTCGTAAAAACCTGAACAGCTTGAACCCCGGATCCCCCCATTCAAAACCCTGCGATCCGAAATTTCTAACCTATTGAATAAAAGGATTTTTTTACCAGACACGAGACAAACACTGACACATTGACAATCCCTTGGTTGCATTATCTCCATTGTGTTCGCTAGTGTTCTGCAAAATACTTTAGGAGAGCCAGTTTGTTTCGTTCATTTTTTCCCGCCCCGCGCATTTTCTTTCCCGCCGCCCTCATCTGGGTCGCGGTTGCCATGACCCTGTGGTTTGTTGCCGGTCCACAAATGGGCACCTTCTTGTCCATTGGTGATTTAATCGGCATTGCCCCCACCGAAGCTGATCCCGACCCGTTTTTCAGCCCCGACAAGGTCTGGCTCTATCAATATGTAATCCTGTCGGGATACCTGTTTTGTGTTCCCTGGTATTTTGTCAAAAAGACACCCTGGTTCTGGTGGTCGGTTGTCGGCTCCGTCACCATTCTGGAAGTCGTTTATTTCAACGTCCAGATCGGCGCCTGGCTCAATGACTGGTACGGCACATTTTACAACATGATCCAGCAGGCTCTGGGCGAAGCCAATTCCGTTGCCCCTGAGGAATTTTACGGCCAGCTATGGACCGTGCTTTATGTGCTGGTGCCCAATATTACCGTGCTGGTGCTCAACGCGTTTTTCATTGCCCATTACCTGTTCCGCTGGCGCCGGGCCATGAATGCCTTTTATATGGCCCATTGGCCCATCCTGCGTGAGGTGGAAGGTGCCTCCCAGCGCATTCAGGAAGATACCCAGCGCTTTGCCCGCATTGTGGAAGGGCTGGCGGTTTCCTTCGTCGCCTCCCTCATGACGCTGATCGTGTTTTTGCCCCTGCTGTTTGAACTCTCCACCAACATTACCGAACTGCCCCTCATCGGGCCGGTAAACGGCTCACTGGTATGGATTGCCCTTATGTCGGCAATTTTCGGCACGGTTCTTCTGGCAACTGTGGGCATAAAACTGCCCGGCCTTGAGTTTGAAAACCAGAAGGTTGAAGCGGCGTTTCGCAAAGAGCTGGTTTACGGGGAAGACGCCCATACCCGCGCGAAACCGGTT
>WFOP01000375.1 GCA_015487985.1 Hyphomicrobiales bacterium | reverse complement strand
TACCGGTTTGCGCCTCAAACGCATGCCCCGCCTCTCCCATCACATCAATCAGACTGGCCGCCACAAACACCTGTACCTGCGCCAGCGATGTCCCCCCGGCTCCGGCCAAAATCCCCATTGCCAAAACGAATTTTGCCAGCCAAGCCATTTCAGTTAACGCCCAAGCAGCGTTGCCTGACGCGCCAGCCCCTCAATGGCCGCAAAATCTTTTTTCTCCACCAGCTCTGTTGGCGTGACCCAACTGCCCCCGACACAAATGACATTACAAAGCCCAAGATAGTTTGGCGCATTTGCCGGCGAAACCCCCCCGGTGGGGCAAAAAACCAGATCGGGAAACGGTGAAGCAAAGGACTTAAGCACAGCGGTTCCCCCCATTGCCTGGGCCGGGAAAAACTTCAAAAACGAATAGCCCATTTCCGCCGCCCCCATGGCTTCGGTCGGGGAAGATACCCCCGGCAACAATGGAATATCTATATTCTGTGCCGAGGCCAACAGTTCTCGAGGCGCGCCGGGGGACACCATAAACTGACACCCCGCATCAACAGACTGTTGCATATGGTCAAAGCCACGCACCGTCCCCGAACCAACAATCGCGCCTTCAACCTTGGCCATTTCGCTCATAATGCGCAACGCATTGGGGGTGCGCAAAGTGATTTCAAGCACGTTTAGCCCCCCCCTTACCAACGCTTCAGCCAACGGGCGGGCAAGCGAAATATCATCCAACACCAAAACCGGAATGACGCGCACCCTGGCAACCGCATCCTTGAGGGTATTTATATCCATTACCATTCCTTAAATCGCCTGATTATCTGCCTGGCCCAACCTAGCATAGACTAAAAAGATTGTCAGAGCAGGATTGCTCAGGCGCACATAAAAAACCCGCCCCTGATTACTCAGGGCCGGGATAATATTATTTAATTTTATTGATTTCAGGAAAGTTTGCCCAGCGTACCCGAAGCCTCTGCAACCAGATAATAAAATGTCACTCGACTTTTTTGCCGGTCGCCCTTCATTTTTTCACAGGCCTTGGCAATTGCCGCATCCGCTTCAGCGGCCGAAAGGTTGAGTTTTTTAGTGCACCAGCCTTTGCGCACACGATCCAGTTCTGTTTGATCAGAACATGAAACAAGTGAAGCGTCCCTGCTCTGCAAAGCAATGCCACAATAGGCCACAATTTTTTGAACCGCCGTTTCATCTGCACCCGGCGCATATTCTTTTACGCCATCCATATATTTCAGATACTTGTCACTCGCCATCAGGATATCCCCCACAATGTGATTTTGTTGTTGTGCCTCTTCTTGAGATAATTTCAGCTTAACCGCTTTTGCAGCAAATTCAACCATACATGTTGAAAATGACGCCGCCCGTTCATCACAGATGTGCATCCCTGACGCCCTCAGGCAGAAAAACCGGGAGGCCGCTCATGACTTTGTTCATTACACCGCTTTATGCCGCAACTCTTGGACTGTTGTTCATCATTCTAAGAATGAGCATCGCCCCGGGTATGATGAATTGGGCGCAATTCTCATCGCAGTAATTTATATTTTCTGGCAAAGTATATCCTGATCCGAACACAAATTTTCCACGGGAAAAATTCAGTGCCTTTCCTCGACAAAAATATAATGAGGCAGCAATGTCGAAAACCAGTAGTGCCATTCGTCAAACATATGCCAGCCTTTTGGCAGGCACAAAAATCAAAAACCAGTTAAGGAACACATTATGAAATATCTAGCACTGATCTATGCCGCCCCCGGTTCATCCCCCGTCCCGGGCACCCCTGAATTCGGCGCCTATATGGCCGATTACAAACACGCAACACAAACCTATGAAACGGACAAGGTGTTGCTGGCAAGCGAAGCCCTTGAAGACACCGGCACCGCGACCTCGGTGCGGGTGCGAAACGGCAAAACAGAAACCATGGATGGGCCGTTCGCTGAAACCAAGGAACAGTTGGGGGGATTTTATCTGCTTGATTGTAAAACTATTGATGAAGCCATCCGCTATGCGGCCATGATCCCGGACGCCAAAAACGGCACCGTGGAACTACGCCCCGTTATGGACCTGTCAACTCTGGGTTAGGACTTTGCCCGACCATCTTAACAAAGACCCCGCCCTCGCGCGCAAGACGACTCAAGAAATAGAAAGTCTTGTGCGCGAGGAACACGCAAAACTGCTGGCAGCCCTGATTTCTCAACTGGGGGATTTTCAACTCGCTGAAGACGCGCTGCAGGATGGGATTGAAAGCGCCTTGATCCACTGGCAGCGCAATGGCATTCCGCGTTCTCCCGCCGGATGGTTACTGCAAACAGCACGCCGTAAGGCCATCGATCGTCTGCGCAGAAATAAAAACTTCGCCTCCAAAAGTCACCAGATTACCCATGATGTAAAGCTCAACGCATTAATGCAAATGGATAGCGAAGAAATGGCGATGCGCTCCGCTCCCCCGATATCCGACGAACGCCTGGCGTTGATTTTTACCTGTTGTCACCCTGCAATTGGGGAAAAATCTCGCATTGCGCTGACACTGCACACACTGGGTGGATTGAGCACCGGGGAAATCGCCCGCGCCTTTCTTGACAAACAAAGCGCCATGGCCCAGCGACTTGTGCGCACCAAACGCAAAATCCTGAGTGCCAAAATTCCCTATGCTGTCCCCAAACCCGAACAATGGAATGAACGCCTGCAAACCGTGCTGAACGTATTGTATCTGATATTCAATGAGGGGTATTTCTCAGGCAGCACCGATGGGCAGATGCGGGTAAACTTGAGTAACGAGGCCGTTCGCCTGACCAGAATTCTGTTGGAACTGAGGCCTGAAGAAGCTGAAACCGAAGGCCTGTTGGCCCTCATGCTGCTCCATGATTCCCGTCGTGAGGCGCGCCATGATGCCACCGGATCCATGATTGCGCTGGCGGAGCAAAATCGCAATATCTGGGATCAGGAGAAAATCCATACGGGTTTGACAATATTACAAAACGCGCTGGAGCGCCAAACCCCCGGACCATATCAGATTCAGGCAGCCATCAGCGCCCTGCACGCAAAGGCCCCCGATCACAATGCCACCGATTGGCAGCAAATCGTCCACCTTTATCAGCAACTGCATCACCTCCACCCCACCCCGGTCATTGAACTGAACCGGGCGGTTGCCCTGTCCTATGCCAGCGGCGCGAATGAAGCTCTTAAACCAATGCACGACTTGAAAAGCAGGCTGAGCACCTATCAGCCTTTTTACGCCGCCTATGCCGACATCCTGCAACGCACAGGCCAAATTGAGCAGGCAGAAAAAGCATATAACCGGGCTATCGAGTTGAGCGAAGAAGAAACAACCCGGCTATTTCTGCAACGAAAACTTGGGGCCATGTTGCGCGCCAATTAGTGCAACAAATACCGCTGCAATAAGGCATGTCGCATTTATCCGTATTCAAGAGACCTGCTTTATCTGTTTGTTTTCGCCTGTCTTTTATCCCAAAACCGCTATGCACTTTTGGGAGACACGCTTTAATTCCAACCCCGTATCATATTCTAAAAAACCAATTATATGGATGCCGCTTAAGACTGAACAAACAAAAGCAGGGCAAAAATGCCCTGCTTCTAATTGGTGTTTTATAAAAATCGCCGCTAGTTCGCCGGTAACAGGTCCGGCAGGAATGTTGTAATAACCGGGAAATTCCACAACAAAAGCAGCCCGATCACCTGAATAATCACAAACGGAATAACCCCTTTGTAAATATCAATGGTGGAAATCTCGGGGGGTGAAACCCCTCTGAGATAAAACAGCGCAAACCCGAATGGCGGCGTAATAAATGAAGTTTGCAAATTGACAGCTATCAGAATTGTAATCCAGACCGGGGGCATCAAAGTGGGATCAGCCGCATAGATAACCGGACCCACGATTGGAATAACAATGAAAATAATTTCAATAAAGTCCAACACAAATCCAAGGAAAAACAGCACAATCATAACAACGATCAGCAAGGTGCGCGGATCTTCGAAAGAATGCAAAAACTCCTGAATATAGTGTTCACCGCCAAAGGAACGCAAAACCAGTGACAAAAACAATGACCCGATAAGAATCACAAAAACCATTGAAGTAACCTTCGTGGTTTCGTTGATAATCGGGGACATAATCTTTTCTTTGACCAGGGTCCAACACGCATAAAGCAGGCCGAATATAGCCACATGAAACGCAGCAACAGCCAACACGATGGCAATTAAATCAACAAAAGAAATGTCATCAATCTTAAGTCTGAGATCAAAATTGGCGCGAAGCAGCAACATAACCACCACCGCAAGACCGGCCCAGTTCAAATACTTGTTTGACTTGCCCTCGTCCTTCAGGCGTCGGTTCGCCGCCAGAATGATGGCACCGGCAGCCCCCAGCGCCGCAGCAGCGGTGGGGTTGGTAATCCCCCCGAGAATTGAACCAAGCACCGCAACGATCAGGATAACCGGTGGCGAAATCACCCGCAGGGGTTCAACTTCCATCATCCGTGGAATGGCATGCTTGAGCGCATAAACGATCATGGCACCGGGCACGAAGTAATACAAAGTACGCTCGCCCCCCGACGCCCCGCCCGACACGAACAGCCCGTCAAATACAAATATCATCACAATACCCAGCAGACCGGCATAAATTGGCTTGCGATCATAGGTGGGGCGAAGTGAATGCGCCAGCGTAATCAGAAAACCACTCAACACCAGGACCGCCATAACACCATTGGAGAACGGCGCATATGTTGTCACATGATCAAGCGTTGTTGACCCGACAAGCCCGTTTGAAGACAGTACAATCCACAACATCACCATCGCCAGTACCGGCCCCAGCATGGCACCGACCAACAACCATGGATTGTTGCCATATTTGCCCGGCAAATCGTAAGGATCCGGCTCACCAAGTTTCACCGGCGGCGCCTGTTTTGGAAACACCAGAGCAAATCCGAACGCATAAAGCGCATAAAGGGATGCAAGGAAAAGGCCCGGGATAAACGCTGCCTTGAACAGGGTGCCGGTGGACAAAACCGCCGGTTCCCCCAACATCTCCAGAACCGTGATACCCATTTTTGCCGCGCGGGTCTCCTGACCCATCGCATACATGTCCCCCACGATTGAACCCAGCAGAACAATCACAATCGAGGGGGGAATAATCTGACCCAGCGTACCGGAAGTGGCAATAACCCCGGTCGAAAGTGATTTGGAATATCCGTGCCTAAGCATGGTCGGCAGAGCAATCAGGCCCATGGTAACAACGGTAGCACCCACAATCCCTGTTGATGCCGCAAGCAATGTTCCAACAAACACCACGGCAATCGCCAACCCGCCTGGCATAGAACCAAAAAGTTTGGCCATTGTCATAAGCAGGTCTTCAGCAATATTTGAGCGTTCCAGCGCAATGCCCATCAAAACAAACAAAGGCACCGCCAGCAATGTTTCCACATTCCCCCCGAAAGCGCGCGCAAACACCCCCTGGGACCACACCGAGAGCGTGGTCAAAAGCGCCCTTTGCCACCCCCCGTCAAACACCGGCACCCGTTCGGCAACACCGTTAATTTCCTGAATTGTGTACAAAAGCCC
>WFOP01000374.1 GCA_015487985.1 Hyphomicrobiales bacterium | reverse complement strand
GGTCAGGGGTGGCCGGGTTTAGCGGATTAGACAAAATCCCCAAAATTGAACTGCTGGCAAGCTGGCCCAGCAAGGCCCCATCCTGATCATTTTTGAACGACACCGTTCCGGGCCAGGGGTCCGAAAACGCCCCGACGAGCAATTGCGTTCCCTCCATATCGCCCCCCGTTCCGGGCAGGTGGGCGCCGAACAGTTCAGGCAATACAGAAATCTGGGGGGCACGCAACGAGGCCAGTTTAACGTCCGCATCCATGGATACCACATTCACTTCGGGGGCCGCATGCGCACTTATTTTCAATACATTTCCCTGACGGATGCTGGAAATGACATAACGTGTTTTCCCCAAATCTGAGATTTGGACCATGTCCCCCACTTCAAGGGACATAAAAGACAATGGGAGAAAAAACTCGATCGTGGTGGCGGACTGTTTTTGCGCCAGCATATTTTCCACCGATTTGCGCGCATTCTGCCCCTCCAGCACAAGATTGGTTACGGCGCCCGTTCGCACAGGGTTTAACCCGGTAATGGCCGCCACGGTCGCCGGTTGATAGTTTGAAGCCCGGTCAATATAGGTCAGGGCCAATTGGCCGGTGGATTCATCAGAGTTTGGATCGCGCCGGGACAGGTTGGGGCCTTTATTTGCTGCAAAGTCATCACTTAAAACAACAACCCTGTCCACTTCGATGGAACGCAGGACCTGAATACCCTGTGCCCCATCACGAACGTTCATGGCTGAAGCCTGCAAATATGGCTCCACGGCCCGGCGTAAACTGACAATGGAATTGAGTTGCACACCTTGGGCGAGGGGGGCGGCAGCACTGATGCGCGAAAAAGAAACCCCGAAATCTTTGCCCAGCGCCGCTATCAGTTCCTGACTGGCCAATGTGCCAAGTCGGCCTGTCAACCAGTGTCCGTTCATATGGTTTGGCCCATCGGACCAGACGTCTGTTCTGTTGGGAAAAGCCGGATAGGGCCGGGCATCCCACGTCCAGACATAAATCCTTTCAGGGTCAAGCATTTGACCTGCATATTGGGTTGAATCCGGGTTGTTTCCGGGGTCAAATCCGGGGAATCCGATTTGCCACCACTGGTGATGCGCCCGCAAAAACTGCCGTTGAATATGCGGGTCGGCAACACCGCTTGAAAAATACGGACGCGCGTTTTCAGCGCTTTTTGCATCGCCAAATACGTTTGGCTGATTGGCCCCCTTGTCCACCGCACCGCACCCCAATTCTGTGAACCAGATGGGTTTGGATTGTGGTACCCACGGGGTTGCAACTGCATCCCGCACTCCGCCCACCCGATTGTGATGCGCATTGCTCCACCAGTTTTTGATGTCCTTGAGCCGCCAGACCCATGGCTCCCCCCCGACCCCATCGGTTATGGGGGTACGAATAGCGTTTTCCCGATCCGCATCTGAGGCATAATACCAGTCAAACCCCTCCCCCCCTGCAATATTGGCCTGCAAATAGTCCAGTTGATAGGGATGTTTTGCGACAGCGGCGTCAGGCTCTTCCTCCACTCCGCGCCAGTCCGACAAGGGCATGTAATTATCAATACCGACGGCATCTATTGCGGAACTGGCCCACAATGAATCAAGATGAAAAATCTTGTCGCCGGGGGCATCGGGGGGCTGCAGGCCCGCATATTCCGACCAGTCTGCACCATAGGAGAGTTTGGTTGATGGCCCAACAATCCCCCGCACATCGGCGGCCAACTCTATCAGATCATCAACGAAGGGGAAAGAAGTTGGCCCGTTTCGCAGCCAGGTCAACCCACGTAACTCCGAGCCGATGAGCATCGCATCAATACCCCCCGCCAATTGAGCAAGTTTGGCATAGTGCAAAATCATACGCCGATAGCCCCAATCCTCGGGGCCAGAATAGTTTATCGTATCAGAACCGTTGGAAAAGTCTGCGACCGTTGCCGAGCCGGTAAATGTGCTCACTTGGGCATCAAGCGCTCCGGTTCCATCTGGAGAACCGGGCTGCCCGGGTGCCGGCGCACAGGTAATCCGGCCTCGCCAGGGATATGCGCTTTGCCCGGCGGTGCCGGTATAGGGGTCCGTCAATCCATTGCCATGGGCAATATCCATCATGACAAACGGATAAAGCGTCACTTTGAACCCACGGGATTTCAAATCTGCAATTGCTGCCAAAACTGAGTTGTCCGAGGGAGTGCCGCCATAGGCGGGGCCACCCTCATATTGTGTCATCAACGGCACCTGATCGCGCGTATTTCCTGAAACAACCCAACTCGTATCAGGGATGTTTTTTGTGGACACTTCAACCCGGGGCTGAATTTTACACTGGCCACACCGCAAATCATCACCAAACCATGCCACAACCAGCGCCACATGTTTCAGGTTTGGACAAAGAGCCTGAAGTTCATCAATTGAAATACTCCAGTCAGATGTCTGGCCCAGTTGATTGGCATTTTCACTCACTGTTTTCCCAGGGGAGACAATGCGCACCCGTGGCACCGGATCATAACCAAACTCCGTTGAGCCGGGTATCACGGTTATGGCTTTGATTGAGGGTTCCAGGTCCCCCACGACCCGACACAATTCAACTGAAATATTTGGAATACGGTTGCCAAATTCAGTGAGGGGCAAACCTTCAAATACCAGATAACAAAGGCCACGATAGGCGGGCGTGTTTTGTACGCCCTGTTTTGCAACAATCAGTGAATCTGCTGTTTGAGACTGGTCCCCCGGATAAAACCGAAAGTTCAGCCCCTGGGTTTCCAAAAGGCGCCCGTCAGCCCAAATCCGACCCAAATGCGCAACTTCACCCTCGCACAGGCCCACAGCAAAATTGGCCACTATCTGCTCATCCGGCGCATCCGACATCCCCTTGGAGCCGGTATTCTGGATAGACTGGCGTTCCAGATTTGTTGCCCAGATGATATTGCCGGTCACGCGGTTCCAGCCATAAATGCGCGGAATGACCCCGCCCTCGGATGAGCCCTGCAAGGCAAATGGCGCGGGCAGGGTTTGTTGCTGCTCCTCACCAAAAATTGCGCCATCTATGACGCTCCCCGCCAATGCACCAAGCGCGCGCCCCAGCGTTGCGCCAAAGGGGCCGCCTACAATTCCGCCGGCAAATTGACCAGCAAGAGAAAGCGCAAGAGTTGCCATAAATTTATACCTTTATTGGAAACGCGTAGGTTGAATGGACGCGGCGCTGCCAGCGTTTGTCCAAAGCCAGCTCAATCACACCCAGTCGCTCCTGAGCATGAATAAATCGACCTTTATCAATTAGAATTCCGCAATGTCTGGGGGGTATTTTTTTGTGTATCTGAAAAAGCACCACCGCACCGGGCATCAGGGCGCCATTCAGGGGCACCAGCATATTTTGGGCGGCATTCAGAAGAAGCGACGCCCCGCCGGGGTCCTTGCCAAACTGAGCATAGGGGGGAACACAAAAAGGCTCCTCCCCCAGAATCCTGCGCCAGACGCCCCGCACCAACCCCAGACAATCGCACCCAATTCCCTGTTGGGTGCATTGATGGCGATAGGGGGTGCCCAGCCATTCCCTGGCGGCGGCAACAACCAGCCTGTGATGTTCGCTCAACTGATAAGCGCCGAACCGGAAAAGTCATCCTGGGATCTGGGATAGGACAACACAAAATCGTTCCCCGGAATATGGGGGAAACCCTGAAAGTTCACCCCGTTTGAAAATTTGTCCCGGCAAGTGGAAAAACGCCGGTCACACCCCACCCGGACAATAAATGTGTCCTCCGCTTTAACCCAGTCCCCCACCGGCTCGATAAAACACAAGGAAACGCCGCTATCAGTCAATGAGTGGGTTTGAATATCATCATGCAGTTTGGCGCGTATGCCCGATGTCCATTCCAGCCTGCCATGGGTAAACCAGTCGGAGGCAAACCCGCCCAGTCCGGTCACCTCAATGCAAAAACGGCTTGCAACGTGTGATACGGATGCAGTGGCGCTATATAGCGCATGCTCAACATCAATGCCGCACTTGGCGTCCCCCACCCTCACATCGCACAGGGATTGATAATAACGCCCCCGGGGCACATTCATTGCCTGTTGAGGGGAGCGCAATTCTGCACGATAAAGACCATCCTCGCGGACAATTTCCCCTATCGTGTCAACGCGCAAAAGTTCACGCATTGCAACATCAGCCCAATTTACCCGATAGGATTTCACTGTTGCCGAGCGATAACGGCCCAGTTCAATATCCTGCTCGCTTATGGCTGAAGAATGCAATATTCCCTGCACTTCGGACGTGTCCACCTGTGGGCCAAGTTTGGCGGCAACTTCTGTGCCCTCAAGCCCACCTGCCGGAGAATATTCAATGCCATCAAAAACAAGAGTTCGGTCATGATCGGTAAACCCCAGAACTTCACCGTCGGTTCTTTCAATAAGCCAGCATGAGCACAAGGTTGTTGCCCCCGTTGCCAGGTGTTGGGAAAACCCTGTCGAAAACTGTTTCATTCCAGCACCTCAACAATGGGGATGTTGGGGGCCACCGCCGCATCAAATCCGGCCAGTTCGATTTCAAGATTATCCGTATCAAAGCGCACCGGAATATCAAATTCATACCCCGCTGTAATTGCAACTCCCGGCGCCGGGGCAACGTTGAAAGTTACCATGCCGCTTAGCCCATCCAAGGTAAAATCGGGGGGCAGTATTTCCACACCATCCAAGGCAAGCCGCACACTGGCGGAAACCGGTTTGGTCACTGCCCTGTCATAGGGGTCATAATTTTCCCCATAGCGTTTAACCAGTTGAAACCGGGTTTTTATGCCGTCCCCTTCCCCAATCGGCTGATCATACGGGGTAATGGTATTTTGCAGATAGGCGGAAGAATTATCCAACCCGTCGCGCCACAGAAATGAATGAAAACGCCCGCGCCTTTCTTCAAAAAACGCTAAAACCGCCTGCATGTCGGCAAGGGATTTCACCCCATACCCGGCATTAAACCGGCGACGGGAATCCGCCCAGCGGGAATTTCTTTCTTCCGCCCCCGAAACCAGCGTGACAACATCCGTCAGCCTTTGCGGCCCTCCTCGCGCTCCCAGGGCGATATCAAGGGGAAACCTTACAT
>WFOP01000373.1 GCA_015487985.1 Hyphomicrobiales bacterium | reverse complement strand
ATCAAACCCGGCCCCGCTGTCACACCAACCCCGTCAATTTGTGCCAATTCCATCTCGGCTTTATCCAGCGCCCGTTCAATAATCTGGTCCAGATGCACCACATGGGCGCGCGCCGCCAGTTCAGGCACCACCCCGCCAAAATCCTGATGTTCTTCAATTTGGGAGCGCACGATATTACTCAGGATTTCCCCTTCAAACGCGCCATCCTGATAAATGCGATGCACCACCACTGATGCGGCGGTTTCATCACAGCTGGTTTCAATTCCCAAAACCCGCTTTTCTGATGCCAAATCCGTCCTGTTCGCCATACCGGTTCAATCAATTCCAACGTTAGCGCTCACGCCGCAATCTGCTGGCGAAAACTCAGGGAAACACAGTTTCAACTAAACAGAATAGATTTGGATTGCAATTGCCAAACCCCTCGCCAATATGTTTCCCTGGCAAATCAGGCCCTGTCTGAAAGCGTTTCCCCGGTAAAAATATGCCCCCGATATTGCCTTAACACCCGCTGTTGGCAGGGCCGGAAAAAATGCCTATGTTGTCATATAATCAATCAGTTTGAACAAACTGAACTACGAAGGAATACCAAATGGCTGAACCAAAAGGCGGACCGGTAAAGCCCCCCACTCTGGACCTTAAACCCCGGCAGGCCTCAACCGGTCAGTCGGGTAAATCGCGTGTTTCCACCGCCAAAAAATCAGGCGTAAAAACACCACCCCCCCCCGGCGCGCAACAAAACAAGCGCCCCAAGGCCAGCGCCCCGTCTTCACAAAAAACAGAATCAGCCCAAAAATCCACAGCTGACACTTCAGATACTGTCCGCTCAAGCGCACGCAAAAGCACTTCCGCGCAATCACCCCGGCCCGCGCAACCAAGCCCGTCCAGTCCAGACTCCGCCAGTTCAAACCGCACCGGGCCAAACCCCGCCACCCCGGACCGGCAACAAAAACAGCCCGTGCATCCCAAATCATGGATGGCCCCGTCATGGTTGACCCCGAGCCGAGCCGCCATTCTTGGCGCGGTGGGGGGCGCCGTGCTTTCCCTGCTTGTTGTCATCCCCCTGATCATGTCGGGAATTTTTCAACCCGATACCCAAAGCCAGACCCGCGCCCAGATTAAGGCCCTTGAAGAAGATCTCAGCGCCACCCAAAACCTGTCGAACCGGAATCTGAGGGAATTTTCGGGATTAAATGAACAAATCGGCCTGATACGTCAGGCGCTCATGGAGCAAAATTCCGCGACACAAAACCAGTTGAACCAACTTGAACAAAACCAGCAGGAACTGGGAGCGCGCCAGACAGTTCAGGAAACCACCATTACAGAACAGTTAAACTCCCTTGCCGCCCAAATCCAAACCATCACTGCCCTTGAGCCGGCCCCGGCCACAACACCTTTTGACCCCTCCCCCTTGCGCCGGCAAATTGCGGATCTTGACGCAAAGATGGAAGCAATCGCCGCTGGCGCCTCCAATGAGGATGCGCAAAAACTAAGCGCCGACATCGCACAGATGCACACCCGGTTAAACGCCGTACAAACCGAGCTTGAACAACAAATTCAGAACTGGAACACTCAATTTGTTCAACTGGATGAAAAACTGGACGCACAAAATGTCAGATTTGAAACAATCAGCACATTGATTGCACAAAATTCCAATCAGCTTGAACAACAGGACCTTTCCCTTGCCGGCCTTTCGCTGAGTACGGCTGAATTGATGAAAACCACCAATGATCTGCAATTAAGTGCGCAGGAAATAGCAGAAGCAGTAAAAACGGCGCAAATGGGCAATGATCAAAATAAACAGGTCACTGCAAATCAGGTTGCGCCCCCCCTGGCGCAAGTTCAGCAGATTCCCTTTGCTCTGATGAGCATCGAAATCGCCCTGAATAACGGCCAGCCGTTTCTTTACCAGCTTGAAAGCCTTGCCGCCCAAACCAATTCTCTTGAAACCTCCCCCGAACTGCTGCATGCGGCGGCCGACGGCCTTGCTATCCCGGATGAAATTGCCGCAGAATTTGATCGCCTGATCCCGGTGGTGCTTTCGGCCCGCCCGAGCAATCCCGACGCCAGCTATCTGGAGAGAATAGGAGATTCAATAAAATCCATCCTTGGCCTGCGCGCCACAGGGCTTGAAAACGGCGACGAATTTGAAAACCTGCTCAACCAGAGTCTGGCCGCAATAAAAGTCAGCGACTTTACCAAGGCCCAGACACTTCTGGATGACCTGCCCCCCAACATGCGCGCCCATCTGGGGGAATTGAACCAGCAGATAAAACTTCACGCCCGCATCCAGTCAATCATGTCCGCCCTCAGTGCTGCACAGCAGAAAAACACGACCCCGCCAGCAAACACCGAACAACCGGACCCGGCTCAATCCTCACTTCCAACGAATCCAACACCGGCACCTGCTCCTCAACCCGCCCCAGAGCCAGAACCAGAACCAGAACCAGAACCAACCCTGGAACCGGCACCTGAGACAAGACAAGAGCCAACACCCCCCGCCAATGAGGTCAGCCAATGACCCGTCTGATTGGATATATCCTGTTTTCCCTTGCCCTCGTTTTGGCCATCACCTGGCTGCTGGCGCTGCCCGGCGTGGTTCAGATTGATGCTGCCGGTTATCATGTTGAGCCCCAAATCGGCGTTGCCATCATTTTTGTTGCGGCGGTGATTCTGGCCAGCATCTTTATATTCTCCCTGATTCGAAAACTGTTGGCCGCCCCCCGCTATCTCAGGGCCAAGTCCGCCAGCGCCCGACAGAAACAGGGTATTGAAGCCCTGTCCAATTCCTTTATCGCCCTGCAGGCGGGGGACGCACAAAAGGCCCGCCATCTGGCCCGTGAGGCCAGAGGCAAACTGCCACAAAACTCCGCCGCTCAATTGCTTGAGGCGCGCTCGGATCTGGCCCTGGGCAAATGGGGCGAGGCACGCGAACAATATCGCACCCTGATCGACAATCCCAAGACCTCTCTGGCGGCCCTTTCCGGCCTTTACGAACAGGCACAGGCACAGGGCAGAAAAGACGCCGCCCTCACCTTTGCCCATAAAGCCCATTCCCTGTCCCCCGAACTCCCCTGGGCCAGCGAAGCACTGTTTAATGAATTGACCCAAAACAGCGACTGGGCCGGCGCCTTAAAAATGGTGCACGCACAAAATGCAAAAACCCGCGCTGAAAAACAGGGCAGAAGACGCAAACTTGCCGTTCTGCACACCGCCATTGCCGCCGCCAACGAAATCAGCGATCCCAATGATGCGCTGGATAACGCCCGTGTAGCCCTTAAACTGGAGCCAGATTTTGTCCCCGCAGCACTGATCGCGGCCCGAATTCACTCCAATAAGGGCGAAATTCGCAAAAGCAGCTCCCTGCTCAAGCGGACATGGCGCGCAACCGGTCATCCCCATGTGGCCGCCCTGTATGCCAGCGCCCAGCCCGGTATTTCTCCGGTGGAGCGCTTAAAGCGACTTGGGGATATAATCCCCACCCCGCCGGAAACCGAACAGGGGGCCATTGTTCTGGCCCGCGCCGCCATCGCCGCCAGGGATTGGGCAATCGCCCGGCGCGCCTTAAACCCTTTCATTGAAGAAAATCCCTCTCAGGGTGTGTGTGTAGCCATGGCCCAGATTGAAGAAGGAGAAAAAGCCGATGAGGGGCGGGCGCGTCAATGGCTGGCCCGGGCGGTCAGTGCCCCGCGCGACCCGGTTTGGGTTGCCGATGGGGTCACCGCCGCTGAATGGGCACCCCTCTCCCCCATTACCGGTCAGTTTGATGCCTTTGAATTCAAAGTCCCCACCAGCGCCCTGTCCCTGGAACAAAATCAACTGGCAGATATTGACACAGGCCCACAGACCGATATGGAAGCAGAGATCACCCCGACACCCCCGCCCGCAGATGAGGCCCGGACGGACAAATCAAAGCAGACACAAATCGAACCCGCTGGAATATCATAATTTTAACCGCCATCTAAACAACAATGCCGCATTAGCTCAGTTGGTAGAGCACATCATTCGTAATGATGGGGTCGGGTGTTCAAATCACCCATGCGGCACCATATTCAAAAGGGCACCCGTCACCCGATGTTCAGTGAGAATTCACCAATGATGAACCTGAACACAGGCACTATTGCCTGGTGGACAATTCTCATTTTACTGCTGGTTGGCACCCCCGCATTTGGCACATTGGCCGGCATTCTGGTCCTTGTTGCCGCCATCTTCACGCTGCCAATCCTGCTTATTTCAAGTTCAAAATCACAGATGTGGCAAAGCGCCGTGAACCAGCCCATGCTGGTGGCCTTTTTTTTCGGGTTTATAATTTCTGCACTGGTT
>WFOP01000372.1 GCA_015487985.1 Hyphomicrobiales bacterium | reverse complement strand
CTATAATTTGCATCTCGTGGGTTCGCAAGAATATCTGGGGGCGCATCCGCCAATAAGTAAAATATCAGATCTGAAAAAATTGCGCGGAATTGGCTATGTTGCCGATATGATTTTTGACAAGGAACTGGATTATGTGCCCCTGGTCGACCCCTCTTTTCATCCCCGATTTACCAGCACCAGTGTGCATGTGCAGCTTCAGGCCATACTGAACGGGGCAGGGGTGGGCATATTGCCCGATTTTATGACCTCTTCGCATGACAATCTGCTCAAGGTTCTGCCGGCGGAAATTTCCTTCAAGCGATCATTCTGGTTCATCGTCCACGAAGACTATGCCCAGCTGGAGCGCATCAGAATATGCTCTGCTGCCCTGATTGAGGGCATGCAGGCAGCGCTCAGGAATATATGAAACCGCAAGAGACGACATGTGCCGGGGGGCAACAGCAAGGCTTTTACAGCAGTTTCAAAGCCCGGACCGTGCAGGAATTTTGACGGGGCCTGCGGTTTAAGGCTTTTCTGGCTCAAGGCTTTGGTGTTTTAAGGCTTGGCGATTTAAGACATTAACAGCGCAAAAGGCTCCAGCAGCAGTTAAATCCTGATCATTGCCCCGTTGCCAGATGCTTCACCGGCAAAACCCCTTGAGCAAGTTGAGCAAAGCGAAGCTGGTCAAATGCGATAACCGGATGGAGACCAGTCCCCGCGCACCCGGCTTGACAGAAATAAAACCCTTGTTTAATTAAACGAACGTTCATTTAATTACTTGATGGAGTGCATATTGGCGCGCCTTGCGGGTTCAGACGGAAAAACAACAGCGCTGGCGATCCTCAAGCAAAGCCGCAAACTTATCGCGCGTCACGGGTACGCGGCGGTTTCCATGCGCATGATTGCTGAAGCTGTGGGAGTGCAGGCGGGCGCGCTTTACCAGTATCATTCAACCAAGCAGCAATTGCTGGTGTCATTGATGCGCGATCATATGGAAAAACTGCTGGAGGCATGGCAAAAAGAGGTCAATATTCAGGACAGCCCGGCGCAGGAACTGGCCCGCTTTGTGCACTTCCATATTCGCTATAACATCACCCGCCCTGACGAAATTTTCATCGCCTATATGGAACTGCGGGCATTGGAGCCGGAGGGGTTCAAGCTCATTGAAAAGTTGCGCGGAGAATATGAAGCGATCCTTAAAACCATCATTTCAAGGGGCATGAAACAGGGGCAGTTTGACTGCGAAGATGCCCATGTTGGGACCATGGCCATTTTGGCGATGCTGACGGGGGTCAATACATGGTACCGCTCCGGTGGACGCCTGTCACAATCAAAAATCCAGGACATGTACGCAAAAATGATATTGCGAAGTGTCGGCTGTAAAGAACCCAACCGGAGACTGCCAACATGAAAATACTCGTGCCCGTCAAAAGGGTGATTGATTACAATGTGAAAATCCGGGTGCGTTCGGATGGTTCAGGTGTTGAGATGGATAATGTGAAAATGTCCATGAACCCGTTTGACGAAAATTCACTGGAAGAAGCGGTAAGGTTGAAAGAGGCGGGAAAGGCGCAGGAGGTTGTTGTTGTTTGCATTGGCCCGGCCAAGGCCACCGATACGCTGCGTGCAGGTTTGGCGATGGGGGCCGACAGGGCAATTCTGGTGGAGACAGAAGAAAGTCTGGAGCCATTGGCGGTGGCAAAGGTCCTGAAAAAAATCGTTGAAGAGGAAAAGCCGGACCTGACCATTCTGGGAAAACAGGCCATTGACGATGACTGCAATCAGACCGGGCAGATGCTTGCAGCGTTATTGAATTATCCGCAGGCGACCTTTGCGTGCGCGCTTGAGATTGAGCAATCGGGCACCGCCAGCATCACCCGCGAAGTGGATGGCGGCTTGCAAACCATCAGGGTCAGCCTGCCTGCGATTATGACAACCGACCTGCGCCTCAACAAGCCGCGTTTTGCCACATTGCCAAATATCATGAAGGCCAGAAAAAAGCCGCTTGAAACACTGGAAATTTCTCAATTTGATGTGGACACGGCAGCGCGGCTCAAGGTCCTGACTGTTCAGGAACCTTCCGAGCGGCCGCCGGGTATTATCGTGGCTTCGGTCGATGAACTTGTGGAAAAACTTAAAAATGAAGCCGGTGTTCTTTAGCCGATTTTGGAGAAAATATAATGACCATTCTCGTTTTGGCCGAACATGATAACAAGAGCCTTTCAGAACAGACGGGCAGAGCGGTGGATGCAGCCGCGAAGATCGGTGGCGATATTCATATACTTGTCGCCGGGTTTGATGCGCAAATGCCCGCAACTCAGGCCGCCAGGCTGGAAAATGTGAGCAGAATTATTCTTGCGCAGGCCCCTGAACTGGAAAATGCATTGGCCGAACCGGTATCTGCCCTGATTGTGTCGCTGGCGAAAGACTATGACACCTTTGTTGCGCCGGCGACCTCCAGCGGCAAAAATATCATGCCCCGCGTTGCAGCCCTGCTCGACGTCATGCAGATATCGGACATTATCGAGGTGGTCGATGGTGCGACGTTCAAACGCCCGATTTATGCGGGAAATGCTGTGCAAACCGTGCAGACAACGGACGAAAAAAAGGTAATAACAGTGCGCACAAGCTCGTTTGGAACGGCTGGAACAAACGGCAATGCGCCTGTCTCTTATACACAT
>WFOP01000371.1 GCA_015487985.1 Hyphomicrobiales bacterium | reverse complement strand
AACGCCAGACAGCCGCCCTTGCAGGCCTGGCACCGGTTGCACGCCAGTCCGGCACATGGAAGGGTAAAAGCTTCATTCGAGGCGGCAGAGCAAACCTGCGTCAGGCTCTATACATGCCAGCTCTCGTTGCCATACGATTCAATGAAGAAATGGAAACTAAGTACAAGACAATGACCGAGGCTGGAAAACCCGCAAAAGTGGCCATAACCACAATCATGCGCAAAATCATCATAACCGCTAACTCCCTGTTGAGAGATAACAGAAAATGGTCCAAAATTAGCGCTTGATCAAAACGGATACTCTAGTGCACAATTTTGCCGGTCATTTTTTCATTCAGGCAGAGTCGGGGACCCACCCCATCAGCTCCTGACGAACAATGCTCTCGATCACATCCATGCCATTTTTCGTATCATTCAGACATGGAATATAGGCGAAATTTTTGCCCCCCGCTTCCAGGAACGTTTCCTTGCCCTCCATGGCCAGTTCCTCCAGGGTTTCAAGACAATCCACGCTGAACGCGGGGGCCAGCACAGCAATGTTCTGAACCCCTGATTTTGGCAACTCAACCAGCGTTTCATCAAGGTAGGGCTTCAGCCACTCAGTGGGACCAAACCGGCTTTGAAACGCCATGATTATTTTGTCCGACGGCCAACCCAGCGCCGCCCCCACAAGGGATGTGGTTTTTTTACAGTGCTCATAATAGGGGTCGCCACGATCAATATATTCCTGCGGCATGCCGTGGTAGGAAAATACCAGGCGTTCGGGCACAAAATCCATGGATTTCAGCTCGCTTGCAATACTGGCCGCCATGGCCCCGATATAGGCAGAATTGTCATAATAGGGGGGCGCAATTCGAATGGTTGGCTGCCAGCGCATAGCCTTGAGCGCGTCAAAAGCCTTATCATTGGCGCTGGCGGTGGTGGGGGCTGAATATTGCGGATAAAGAGGCACCAGCAAAAGCCGGTCACACCCCTTTTTCATCAAAGAAGAAATACCCGCCTCAATCGAGGGGTTGCCGTAACGCATGGCAAAGTCCACAAAAACATTACTGTTTTTCAATCGTTTGGAGAGTTTTTCCACCTGCCGGTTACCAATTACCCTGAGCGGACTATCATTGGCCTGACGGTCCCAAATCTTGTCGTAAAGCGCGCCGCTTTTTTTCGGGCGGGTGTTCAAAATAATCAAATTGAGAATGGGCCACCATTGCCACCGGGGTGTTTCTATCACCCGCCTGTCCCAAAGAAATTCCTTGAGATAGCGTCGCATGGACCAGAAATCGGTGGCGTCCGGCGTGCCCAGATTCAGCAGCAGAACACCGATATTTTGTGCGCTTTGGAGGGAGGTTTTTGCTGGCATAAATTATCGTTTCACAACGTTGAAAAATTCATGCCCATCTATACAGGAAATTATGGTTTCGGGGAAGCAATTCCGGCATAAAAGCGCGCCCTGCCAGTCACTTTTTTTCAATATATTCAGCGGGTTTAGCCGGTGTGATCTGAGGGATGAAAAATACAACTGCCCTCTTCTTTTACCGCCTCCATGGCAACAAATGTCGAGGTCATGGAAACATGGGGCAAAGTGGAAATTTTTTCGCCCATCACATGGCGATAATCTGTGATGTTCTGGGTGCGCACCTTTAGCAGATAATCAAAACCGCCGGCAATCATGTGGCATTGTTCAATTTCCCTGATCCCCATCACTGCGGCATTAAAGGCGGCCAGGGCCTTGTTACGGGTATCTGACAGTTTCACTTCAACGAATGCCACATGGTCCAGACCGAGTTTAATCGGGTTCACAATCGCGCGGTAACCGGTGATAAATCCGTTTGCCTGCAACCGTTTGATGCGCGCCTGACAGGGGGTTTTGGAGAGTCCGATTTTTTGAGAAAGCTCGGTAATACTCATTCGACCATTGGTGGAGAGATGCTCCAGAATGGACAAGTCATAGGTATCAATCTCTGAAAACTTCATACTTTTGTTCTTTTTTCCCTTATTACCTCCAATAAATAGAGCATACTCCTGCTTTCTCGTGTATATTCAGGAAAATTACAAGGGTGAAACTTGTTAGTATCCGGCGAAACCCCGGAGGGTATAATGATCAGTGACACCCAAGTTGACCAACCTGAAACAGTTTCCTCCCCTGAGGAAGGGGCCGTTCTGTCAAGGCTGATTGCAAGAGCGGATCTCAGCCGCAAAAATCGCGCGGACATTTCAGAACGTGCCATGGCTCTTGTTGAAGAAATTCGCAGCTCCGCCCGCCCCGGCCTGATGGAATCCTTTTTGGCAGAATATGGCCTTTCGAGCAATGAAGGGGTGGCGCTGATGTGTTTGGCCGAAGCATTATTGCGGGTGCCGGACAACATCACCATTGATGCGTTGATTGAAGACAAAATTGCGGCCTCTGACTGGCGCAAACATTTGGGCCATTCCACATCCGCTCTGGTCAATGCCTCAACATGGGGCCTGATGCTGACGGGCAAGGTTCTTGAGGATGGTGAAGCCGGGCTTGTGGGCACATTGCGGGCGGTGACAAAGCGGCTGGGGGAACCGGTAATCCGCACCGCTGTGGCCGCTGCCATGCGCGAAATGGGGCACCAATTTGTATTGGGGCAAAATATCGGGGATGCTCTAAACAATGCGCGGGCCTATGAGGGCAAAGGCTTCACCTATTCCTATGACATGCTGGGGGAAGCGGCCATAACCGAGGCCGACGCCAGGCGCTATCATTTGTCATATTCTTCTGCCATCAGCGCCATTGCCAAGGCCTGCACCCATGATGATATTCGCCAAAATCCGGGGATATCGGTCAAACTTTCCGCATTGTATCCACGTTATGAAACATCCAAGCGAAGCCAGGTGATGGAGGCGCTTGTGCCCCGCGTGCGAGCGTTGGCATTGCTCGCAAAATCCGCTGGCATGGGCTTTAACATCGACGCTGAAGAAGCGGAGCGTTTGCAACTATCTCTGGAGGTTATCGAGGCGGTGTTGAGCGATCCCGCATTGAAAAACTGGGATGGCTTTGGGGTGGTGGTCCAGGCCTACAACCTCAGTGCGGCTCCGGTGCTGGATTGGCTTTATGCTCTGGCAAAGCGCCTCAACCGAAAGATAATGGTGCGTCTGGTCAAGGGGGCCTATTGGGACAGCGAAATCAAGCGGGCGCAGGTTCTGGGCCTTAAGGGCTTTCCTGTGTTCACACGCAAAACCGCAACCGATGTATCCTATATCGCCAATGCAAAAACGTTGCTGAATATGGGGGATCGTATCTATGCGCAATTTGCCACCCACAACGCCCATACGGTTGCTGCGATTTTGCAAATGGCCGGCGCAAGACGCGATTTTGAGTTTCAGCGATTACACGGCATGGGGGAAAATCTGCATGACATCGTGATGCAACAAAATGGCACAAGGTGCCGCATATACGCGCCGGTGGGGGCGCACCAGGATTTGCTGGCCTATCTGGTGCGGCGATTGCTGGAGAACGGCGCCAACAGTTCATTTGTAAATCAGATTGTGGATAAAAACATTGAGGCAAGCGAGGTGGCCGCCGACCCCTTTGTTGAAGTTGAGCGGCATCGCAACAGGGTGCATAATCCGGCCATTCGACGCCCCGTTGCACTTTATGGTGCATCACGTGCCAATGCCCGGGGCTGGGACATTACGGATAAATCTGATTTGGTGGAAATCGAGGTGGCCCGTGCACCATTTCGTAAAGAACAGTTTGAAATCGGGCCCGTCATCTCAGGCAAATCCGGTGGTGGAGAAACGGTTTTCATCCATAATCCTCATGAAGCAACAGAGCATGTTGGCACGGTTTTGCAGGCATCTTCTGGCGATGTTGAAACCGCGCTGAACGCCGCCGCACCATGGAATATCACCGCGCCTGAGCGCACAATTATTCTTAATAAAGCCGCCGATCTGATCGAAAAAAGCTATGGACTGTTTTTTGCGCTGGCGGCGCGCGAGGCGGGGAAAACCCTGCCCGATGCCATTTCGGAGTTGCGTGAAGCTGTTGATTTT
>WFOP01000370.1 GCA_015487985.1 Hyphomicrobiales bacterium | reverse complement strand
GTTTTGGGCAGAGGTCTTAAGCTCATCGGCAGCGCCGGTTACGGTGCCGATGGCATTTCCCATATCGCCCTCAAACTTTTGCACCACATCGGAGAAGGCCGCCACGCGTCCCTCCATTGTTTCCATGGCATTGTTGATGACGCCGCTGGCTTCGCCAAAGGCGCCAAGCATGCCCCGTTCTGATATTTTGCGGAAATATTTGTTGTCCGCCACATATTCAAGCGAAGCGCGCGTTTCGCGCACATAGGCGTCGGTGCGGTCGATCATGCGGTTGATCGCGTGCAATAATTCCCCTGCCTCCCCGGTTTCACTGATGCCCACGATTCTGGCTTCAAAGTCCCCTTCAGAAACAGAGTTGCACACGTCCAGCGCTTTGTTGACCGCTGATTTATACTTGTTTGAAAACATCAGAAATGCCCCTTGATCTCTTGAAAAGACGCTGGCTTATGCCGCCAGTGTCGCAATAAATTTGTCATATTCCATGCCCGCATCCGCCAGCTTGGTTCTCACCAGTTCCAGCCCTGCCGCCATGCCGTCCTTGCGATTGCGGCTGGCCCGCTCGACACTTAAAATTTCCCGATAAAGCGGAATAATCGTGCTGTCCAGAACAGAGCGTTCAGGCACCCGCCGGTTGGAATGATAGCCGATGATGGAGCCGGAAGCGTCTCTGCTGGGGGTTACATGGGCAATCACCCAATAATGATCGCCGTTTTTGCACCGGTTCATCACATAGGCGAAAATCTCGCGCCCCCCCTGAATTTCCTCCCATAACAAGGCAAAAATTGAGCGGGGCATATCGGGGTGCCGGATCATGGAATGCGGCTGCCCGATACATTCCTCTTCGCTATAGCCTGCCATGCGCAAAAACACGTCATTGGTATAGGTCAGATGTCCCTTGAGATCGGTTTTTGAAACGATCAACTCGTTCTGGTCAAAGAAAACTTCCTTGCCGGTAAGATTGGTGTCGCGCGCCATGTGCTGTCCCTTGTTCTCGCGTGTGCATTGGTGTGTCGGCCAAAGCCTAAAGCGCCCATACCTAACGAAGGGTAGGGGGCAGAGTAGGGATAAGAGAGTAGGTGGAATTATGTAGGAAAGTGGGGAGATTGTTTTTCTATCGTTGATATTTCACAGTAAGATTGCCACCTTGCACAGAGAGGGGCCTGGATGACAAGGGAATTTGAATTTCAATGACATCTTCAGGGTAAATTGAGCATGAATCGTAGATAGTGCTACTAAAAAAACCATCGTGATTAAATGCCCAATCTCGATCAGGATCATTCTCGCGTATTCTTCTTTTGCAGCCGGAAGCGAGTTTTGCTTCAAAAGGAAGCAATTCAATTCCAACCGGCGGATTATCTTCAAAAAACCAAGTGTGGGAAAAGAATTCTTGGCTTGCTTGTTCCCAGCAAGTCACAGCCCCTTCGGTCGTTTCAGAGATTGAAACATATCCTTCCTTTTCAATCATTTGAAATCTGTCTTTTCGGCAAAATATTGCACCGCTGATGTTGAAATATGGCATTGCGTTTGCGGCAATTCGAAGTGGTGGATAGGGGGCATTTGGGTATTCTAAACTATCGCCTAGCGCGTTGCTCTTCCCGATAAATTGAAGACCATTTGGTACAAAATTAAAACCTGTAAAGTCGATCTCATACAAATTTGAGTCTTCAATAATTACACCTTCTAGTGGGTACCCGTTTGTGCCGTTGCCCGTGAATGTTGAAAGGTCTGCAAAGCTGACAAGGTCTAACATTGAATTCGAAAAATGTAATAAACCATCAACCCCTTTAAAATTCCCGCGGGTAACGCTGGAGTGGTTGAACTCAGTGCGAGTCTGGGAGTATGAAAAATCAATACCGGCTATTGCAGTGTTGTTGAAGCGTAAATTTTCATTTTGGCCATATCTAAAACCAATATCGTTCAATTCGGCATTTTGAAAAGTCACATTTGAGGTGTTTGAATGCGAAAAATCACTTCGTGAAATTTTTAGCAGGGGAGAAGTATTAGAACCCAGCTCTAAATTTTTGATTGAGGCTGGATATTTACATTGCTCGAATTCTTCCCCCATGAAGTTCCCAAATTCAACAGGAACGGCGCATCCGATATTTATATTTAATAATTCTTCATCGGACTCATTAGCTAATATTTCGAGTGAATAAACCTTTCCTGCGACACCATTTCCCGGTTGCGCCAATATCTGCCAGGCTGATGATATGCGCTGATCCTTCAGCGCCTCTTGTGCAAGCCGCGTTTGAGAGTTGGCTTCGTAAAGTCCCCCGACCGCAAACACAAGAGCTATCACGCCAGCAATAATTCCCCCAATCTCAAAGCGCAAAATGGTGCGTTGCACATATGGATCATTGAGCATTTTTTTGACATCTGCACCATCTCTTTCCTTTTTCAGCGGAGTTGGTGTCAGCCAGAATGTCAGCCAGACAACAGCAGCCAATCCCAGGGCAATCAGTGCCAGAAGGCCAAAGTTTTCAAATACTGGCAAAACAACTCTGCCAAAGGCCGGACTCTCAATGTCTCCTGTCAAAGAAAAAACGCCAACGACAAAAATCAGAAACCCGAGACAGGCTCCCAGCATAATTGCGATCAGGCGTTTTAGTGAAGAGCGTCCGGTCCCGTTGTTTTTGTCTATGCGCAACTGCAAACCTCAATTATCAGAATCGTCTCATGCGGGATTTGTTGCACGTTGTATCAGTATTAGCAAAGCCCCCTCAGCCTGCTGCTTCACGTCTGAGGCGCACCGACAGGTCCGTTTCATCCAATGCGTCACCAGGTTCCCCCAACCTTCCATATCACCTCCAAACACAAGCCGTACCGCACGGTACTGCAATCAATTGAAATCGACGGCCCAAAATTTGCTCCTATCAAAGGAGGAGGGACGAAGCTTTTATTTCAGCAGTAACAAATCAATTTCGCGCCAAAAAGTATCAGCATGGCGGCGCGCACAATTGCCGGTGACAACTATTCTTCTTTGGAAGTTTGGCACTTTTGAAAAAATTTACGCAAATTTCGCTGTAATTGTGCAGAATTTTTCCGAAAATAATGAAAAAATTCACTGCCATTTTGCCCTGTTTCAGCCGCCATAGGCCTGCCAGAAAAATACCAGCGTCAGCACAATTCCATAAAGAATAATCCCGATGT
>WFOP01000369.1 GCA_015487985.1 Hyphomicrobiales bacterium | reverse complement strand
GTACCGTAAAGCTCGACACACCCCTCAATCACAAAAAACAAGAAGTCAGCGGTATCCCCCTCGGCAATCAATTCGACCTGGGCGGGGAAATTTTGCAGATAGGCTGCCTTCATCAATTCTTCAAAATGTTCTTCACTCATGGAAGCAAACAGGTCCAGCTGGCGAATCTCGGGCAGATCGTCTACGCGCACATTTATATCCAATTGATAATTGTCAAGAACTCACTTGACTTAAAGTGCCCGACCGGCTGCGATTTGTAAAGCACGCAGTCCACGCATTTGGAATCGCCCCACAACTTAAGATTCAGCACCTCTTATTTCTCTGTCTGCAATGCTGAATTTGATTCAAGTCAAGCAAGCCCCCCCTAAAATAAAGTCGTTTATTACCAACGGTCTTGCTCCCGCAATTCCGCCGATATTTTTAGGGGACGACTAATGGAAATACAGAACAAAGCTACAAGTCTTTGGGGAAATTTCTTCAAAGTGAATATGGTGCAAATCAGGACATTCCATATGACATGGTTTGCCTTTTTTGCATGTTTTTTTGCATGGTTTGGCATCGCGCCACTCATGATTATCGTTCGTGAAGAACTCAACCTGACCAAAGAGCAGGTCGGCTGGACAATAATTGGTTCTGTCGCCGTTACGATTTTTGCACGTTTTCTGGTGGGCTGGCTGGTTGATCGGTATGGCCCGCGCATGACATATACATGGCTGCTGGTGCTTGGCGCCTTTCCCGTTGCATTTATCGGTCTGGCGAACAGCTTTGAGAGCTTTTTGCTTTTCCGGCTGGCCATTGGCATGATCGGTGCTTCATTCGTCATTACACAATATCATACCTCGGTCATGTTTGCCCCCAATGTCGTTGGAACGGCAAACGCCACCAGCGCAGGCTGGGGCAATCTGGGCGGTGGCGTCACTCAGTTGATAATGCCGCTTATCTTTAGTGCATTTGTGATTGGGTTCGGGTTTACCGATGCCGAAGCCTGGCGCCTGTCCATGGTGGTTGTGGGGGGCGTGATTTTTGTTATCGGCATTGCCTATTATTTCTTTACTCAGGATGCGCCTGACGGCAATTTCAAAGACCTGCGTGCGCAGGGAAAAATGCCGAAAAAAGAAAAAGTGACCGGTGCCTACTGGCAGGCCCTTTCCGATTATCGGGTCTGGATTTTGTTTTTGATCTATGGGGCGTGTTTTGGCATCGAGCTTACGGTCAACAACGTGGCTGCCCTGTACTTCTACGACTATTTTGAAGTTGATCTGATTACAGCGGGTGCCATCGCCGCTTCATTCGGGCTGATGAACATTTTCGCCCGGACGCTCGGAGGCATTTTCGGCGACAACTTTGGTTCCCTGTGGGGGCTGAAAGGACGTTCGTTCTGGCTGTTCATCGTGCTGCTGGGCGAAGGGCTTGCCCTGATGCTGTTCAGCCAGATGAATGTGTTGTTCCTGGCTATCCCGACACTGATCCTGTTCTCTTTGTTCACTCAAATGGCTGAGGGGGCCACATATTCCGTTGTTCCCTTCATCAACAAGAAAGCACTTGGCGCGGTTGCCGGTGTTGTTGGAGCCGGGGGGAATGCGGGTGCGGTTGCCGCCGGGTTCCTTTTCAAAGGTGCTATCGAGTGGAACGATGTGTTCTTCATCATCGGTGCCGTGGTGGTGGCTGCCTCTTTCCTTTCTTTCCTCATCCGCTTTTCCCCGCAACGGGAAGCCGAAGAAAGAATTGCCTTCGAGCAGGCCCAAATGGATGTGCTGGTCAACAAGGCAGAGGAAGCCAAGCAGGCCGTCATGACTTCTCAAAGACTGATCGCAGAGGCCAAGGCGGAACTGGCAAAATAATTTAACCAACCAGGCGGGTCATCCGGCCCGCCTGAACAGGACTTAACCCATATTTTAGGAGAAATACCGTGGGACAAGATCTTAGAGACTGGAAACCGGAAGACGAAAGTTTCTGGAATTCCAAAGGCAAAAAAATTGCCACACGAAATCTATGGATTTCAATTCCCTCACTGTTAAGCGGTTTTGCTGTTTGGCTCTATTGGGGCATCATCACTGTGCAGATGATAAATCTGGGCTTTGGTTTTGAAAAATCCGAACTGTTTACGCTGGCAGCCATTGCCGGCCTAACCGGGGCAACTTTGCGGATTCCCTCTACTTTCTTTATCCGCATCGCCGGTGGGCGCAATACAATCGTGTTCACCACTGCCCTGCTCATGCTGCCGGCAGTTGGAACCGGTTTTGCATTGCAAAACCCTGATACTCCCCTTTGGCAATTCCAGCTGCTGGCACTGCTCTCCGGTCTGGGGGGCGGTAACTTTGCCTCCTCCATGTCCAATATCAGCTTCTTTTATCCCAAGAAAATTCTCGGGTATGCCCTTGGCATGAATGCTGGTCTGGGCAATTTCGGGGTGACCACAATGCAGGTTGTCATTCCTCTTGTGATGACATTTGGCCTGTTTGGTGGCACATCGCGCACCCTGCAGCAGACATCGGGCACGCTGATCGGCAAAATTCCGGCCGGGACTGAAACCTATATCCAGAATGCGGGCTTCGTCTGGCTGTTATTGCTCATTCCGCTGGCGGTCATTGGCTGGTGGGGCATGAACAATATCCGGGATGAACATGTCTCCCCCGACATTCCAAACCCGCTCGGGGCCTTTGCGATTATCACCGGCATGCTGATTATCGGCTTTGTTGCGGCGATATTTGGCCTGTGGCTGTTGCTTCCCGCTTCAATTGGCGGTTCGGGCTGGATGGTTTCCAAGTGGATCGTGTTGCCGATTGTGATCGTGCTGACGGTTCTCGGGCTGAAGATGATCCCTGGCCAGGTGGGGCAAAATCTCACACGCCAGTATCAGATATTTAACAACAAGCACACATGGGCCATGACAATTATCTATATCATGACCTTTGGCTCCTTTATCGGCTATTCAGCAGCCCTGCCCCTGACCATTAAAGTGGTGTTTGGCTTCCAGCATATTATGGTGGACGGGGTCATGACTCACGACACCGTAAACGCTGCAGGGCCTTCTGCCCTGATGTGGGCATGGATGGGGCCGTTTATCGGCGCGCTTATCCGCCCGATCGGGGGCATCATGGCCGACAAGATGGGCGGCGCCAAAGTGACCCAGATCATCTCGATCATAATGGTGGGTTCGGCTCTTGGTCTGGCCTACATCATCCAGCAGGCCTACATATCGGAAACACCTGAAACATGGTTCCTGCCGTTTATGGCGCTGTTCCTTCTGCTGTTTGCCGCCACGGGTATTGGCAACGGATCGACCTTTAGAACCATCGCCATCGTGTTCAACAGAGAACAGACCGGGCCGGTTCTGGGCTGGACTTCAGCCATTGCCGCCTATGGTGCGTTCATCATTCCAAAAGTGTTTGGCGAACAGATGAGCGCGGGCACCCCTGAGTTGGCGCTGTATGGATTTGCCATATTCTATGCGGTGTGTATCGCCATCAACTGGTGGTTCTATCTCAGGCCCAACGCCTATGTGCAAAATCCGTAGTCACTGATTGAAACAATTTCCGGCGCCAAACCGGCGCCGGAACACGCATCTAATTTGGAGAAAGATTTATGAGCCATCTATTGGACAAGTTGAACTTCCTGAAAAGCAACAGGGTTGGTAAGTTTTCCAACGGCCACGGGAATACGACTGATGAAAACCGGGACTGGGAAGACAGCTATCGCAAACGCTGGCAGCACGACAAGGTTGTGCGCTCGACACACGGGGTCAATTGCACCGGCTCATGCAGCTGGAAAATTTATGTAAAATCAGGAATCGTCACCTGGGAAACCCAGCAAACCGATTATCCGCGTACCCGCGCCGGCATGCCCAATCATGAACCACGCGGCTGTGCGCGCGGGGCCTCTTACAGCTGGTATCTTTATTCCGCCAACCGGGTAAAACATCCCCTCATCCGCTCCCACCTGTTAAAAGCCTATCGCGCCCTGCGCAAAGATATGAGTGCGGTTGAAGCATGGACTGCCCTGCAAAACGATCCCAAAGCGCGGGCAAAATATGTCAAAACGCGTGGCAAGGGCGGGTTCGTGCGCGCCGAATGGGCCGAAACAACAGAAATCATTGCAGCGGCTAACGCCTATACAGCAAAAACATATGGTCCAGACCGTGTGTTCGGGTTCTCTCCAATCCCGGCCATGTCCATGGTGTCCTATGCCGCTGGTTCGCGTTATTTGTCACTGCTTGGCGGGACGGCAATGAGCTTTTACGACTGGTATTGCGATTTGCCCCCCGCCTCCCCCATGACCTGGGGTGAGCAAACCGACGTGCCCGAAAGTGCCGACTGGTATAATGCAGGGTTCTTGCTGCTGTGGGGGTCAAACGTGCCCCAGACACGCACACCTGACGCTCACTTTTATACCGAAGCACGTTACCGAGGCACCAAATCCGCTGTAATCAGCCCGGATTATTCAGAGGCGGCAAAGTTCGGCGATATCTGGCTGGCGCCAAAAGCGGGTACGGACAGCGCACTTTCCATGGCCATGGGCCACGTTATTCTGCGTGAATTCCATCTGGACCGGCAGGCGGAGTATTTTGAAGATTATGCCAAGAAATATTCCGATATGCCCATGCTGGTGGTGCTGGACGAAAAGGACGGCAAACTGGTGCCGGGCCGTCAGCTTCGCGCCGATGACCTCAAGGGCAAACTAGGGCAGAAGAACAACCCCGAATGGAAAACCGTCGCCATCGACAACAATAGCGGGGACCTTGTTCCCCCCAATGGTTCCGTGGGGTTCCGCTGGGGCGAAGACGGGGAATGGAACCTTGAAACACGGGCCAAGGGCAAAGAAACGGACCTGCGCCTGTCCCTCATTCAAGAAGGCGATCATGATGATGTCGTGGGCGTTGACTTCCCCTATTTTGGCGGTCAGGCCACCGAAAACTTCGTCAAATGCGAACACCCTGACGTTCTGACACGCAACATTCCGGTGAAAAAAATAAAAATCGGGCGCAGGGACGTGCTGGTTGCCACCGTGTTTGATCTGTTTTGTGCCAACTATGGCCTTGATCGCGGTCTTGGTGGCGAATGGGTGTCTGACGATTATGACGCGGACATTCCTTTCACCCCGGCATGGGCCGAAAAAGTTACCGGCGTTCCACGGGATCAGATTATTACCGTGGCGCGGGAATTTGCCAGCAATGCCGAAAAGACTGAAGGCAAGTCGATGGTCATTCTGGGGGCCGGTCTCAACCACTGGTATCACATGGATATGAACTATCGCGGCATTATCAATATGCTGGTGATGTGCGGCTGTATCGGCAAATCGGGTGGTGGCTGGGCCCACTATGTGGGACAGGAGAAACTGCGGCCACAGACCGGCTGGCAGCCTTTGGCCTTTGCTTTGGACTGGGCGCGCCCGCCCCGGCATATGAATTCAACTTCTGCCTGGTATGCGCACACGGATCAGTGGCGTTATGAAACCCTTGGGATCAACGAAATCCTCTCGCCAACAGCTCCAGAGGGAGATTGGAACGAGGCCAGCCTGATCGACTATAATATCCGGGCTGAGCGCATGGGCTGGCTCCCCTCGGCGCCCTCGCTGAAAACCAACCCGCTCAAGGTGGCCAAAGCTGCCAAACGGGCCAAGATGGATGTGAAGGACTATATTGCTGAAAACCTGATGTCAGGAAAGCTGGAAATGTCCTGTCAGGACCCCGATGCGCCGGAAAACTGGCCGCGCAACCTGTTCGTGTGGCGCTCCAACCTGTTGGGTTCTTCGGGCAAGGGGCATGAATATTTCCTCAAACACCTGTTGGGCACCGACCATGGTGTTCTGGGCAAGGATCTTGGAGAAGAAGGGCGGCAAAAACCCATCGAAGCCAAGTGGCATGAGGAAGCCCCCGAGGGCAAACTCGACCTGCTGGTGACCATTGATTTTCGTATGTCCACCACGGCGGTTTATTCCGACATCGTTCTGCCAACCGCAAGCTGGTATGAAAAGGACGATTTGAACACCTCGGATATGCACCCGTTCATCCACCCGCTTCAGGCGGCGGTGGACCCCGCATATGAAAGTCGCAGCGACTGGGAAATCTTCAAATCCATCGCCAAGAGTTTTTCTGAAGTTGTGCCGGGTTATCTGGGCAAAGAAACCGATGTGGTTTCCCTGCCCCTGTTGCACGACACGCCGATGGAAATCGCTCAGGACCAGGTCAAAGACTGGAAAAAGGGCGAATGTGAACTTATCCCGGGCAAGACGGGCCCCAATTTTATTGCCGTGGAACGCGATTATGAAAATCTCTACAAGCGATTTACAGCGGTTGGCCCGCTCATGGAAAAAGTGGGCAATGGCGGCAAGGGTATTGCATGGGATACCAAGGTTGAAATCAAACATCTTGGCGATCTGAATGGACGGGTAACCGAAGAAGGGGTTACTCAAGGCATGGTGAAACTGGATACCGCCATTGATGCGGCGGAAATGATCCTGATGCTGGCCCCTGAAACAAATGGCGAGGTGGCCGTAAAGGCATGGGACCAATTGTCCAGAGCGACAGGGCGCGAACATACACATCTGGCCAAGCCCAAGGAAGACGAAAAAATCCGCTTCCGGGACATCGCCGCCCAGCCGCGCAAAATCATCTCCTCCCCCACATGGTCAGGAATTGAAAGCGAAGAGGTATGTTATAATGCGGGTTATACCAACGTGCATGAACTGATCCCCTGGCGCACTTTGTCGGGGCGGCAGCAACTCTATCAGGATCACCTGTGGATGCGTGCATTCGGCGAAGGGTTCTGCACCTATCGACCCCCGGTGGACCTGAAAACCATCACCAGTGGCGTAAATACGGCGGCGCAGAACAACGAGCCTCATGTTTTGCTCAACTTCATCACGCCGCACCAGAAATGGGGCATTCACTCCACCTATTCCGACAACCTGATGATGCTGACCCTCAACCGGGGCGGGCCGGTGGTCTGGATGAGTGAAATTGACGCCCAAAAGGCCAACCTGGTCGATAATGACTGGGTGGAAGCCTACAATGTCAACGGTGCGCTGGTGGCCCGGGTCGTGGTTTCCCAGCGTATGAAAGAGGGCACGCTTTATATGTATCACGCTCAGGAAAAAATCGTGAACGTGCCCGGCTCTGAACAAACGGGACAACGCGGAGGCATCCACAATTCGGTGACCCGCGCAACTGTTAAACCAACCCATATGATTGGCGGGTACGCCCAGCAGTCCTACGGGTTCAACTATTACGGAACGGTGGGGTCCAACCGGGATGAGTTTGTGATTGTTCGCAAGCTCACCAAGGTGGACTGGCTCGACAGACCGGCGCCAAGTCAGGAGGCAGCAGAATGAAGGTACGTGCACAAATAGGTATGGTTTTGAACCTGGATAAATGTATCGGGTGCCACACATGCTCCGTCACATGTAAAAATGTCTGGACCAGTCGGGACGGCGTTGAATATGCATGGTTCAACAATGTGGAAACCAAGCCCGGTATCGGCTATCCCAAGGACTGGGAAAACCAGAAACGCTGGAACGGCGGCTGGACCCGCAAGTCAAACGGGAAAATTCAGCCCAAACAGGGGGCAAAATGGCGGATATTGTCCAACATTTTCGGCAATTTCGACCTGCCTGAAATTGATGACTATTATGAACCGTTCGACTTTGATTACGATCATTTGAAGTCAGCCCCGGAAATGGAAGCCTTCCCCACCGCCCGCCCGCGATCAAAAGTATCGGGCGAGCGCATGGAGAAAATCGAATGGGCACCCAACTGGGAGGAAATCCTTGGGGGCGAGTTTGAGAAACGCTCCAAAGACTACAATTTTAACGGGGTGCAAAAGGACATTTACGGTGAATATGAAAACACCTTTATGATGTATCTGCCGCGCCTGTGCGAACATTGTCTGAACCCCACCTGTGTGGCCTCTTGTCCCTCGGGCGCAATTTACAAGCGCGAGGAGGACGGCATTGTTCTGATCGACCAGGAAAAATGTCGCGGCTGGCGCATGTGTGTGTCGGGCTGTCCTTACAAAAAAATCTATTATAACTGGGAATCGGGCAAATCCGAAAAATGCACATTCTGCTATCCCCGGATTGAATCGGGCATGCCAACGGTATGTTCTGAAACATGCGTGGGGCGCATCCGGTATCTGGGTGTGATGCTTTATGACGCCGACAAAATTGGCCAGGCGGCCTCTGTTGAAGGCGAAAAAGAGCTTTATGATGCTCAGTTGGACGTGTTCCTTGACCCCAATGATCCTGAAGTTCAGGCCGCAGCGCGCGAAGCGGGCATTCCTGAAGCGTGGATCAAATCAGCCGTTGAAAGCCCTGTCTGGAAAATGGCCATGGACTGGAAAATCGCCTTCCCGCTTCACCCCGAATATCGCACCTTGCCCATGGTGTGGTATATCCCGCCGCTTTCACCAATTCAGAATGCGGCTGAAGCCGGGAAAATTTCGGTGAAAAACGACATGCCGGACGTGCAGTCCCTGCGTATCCCGGTCAAATATCTGGCCAATATGCTCACCGCCGGCGACGAAGCGCCTGTGATTACAGCACTGGAGCGAATGCTGGCCATGCGCGGCTATATGCGCTCCAAAACCGTGGAGGGTGTTGTTGATCTGGGAATTGCCAAACAAGTTGGCCTGACCCCGCTTCAAATCGAGGAAATGTATAAAATCATGGCCATTGCCGATTATGAAGATCGTTTTGTCGTACCAACCACGCACCGCGAAGCGGTTGAGGATGCCTATGACATCAAAGGGGGCTGCGGCTTTACCGATGGCAATGGCTGCTCCACCGGCTCAAGCGGGGGCAAACTGTTTGGTTCACGCAAATATGTCGTTCCAACGGGAGGTGCACGATGAGCAAGACATTCAAGGCTCTTTCAGTTCTGTTGAGCTATCCCAGTGACGACCTGAAGGCCGCCGCCGGGGAAATCGAGGCAATTTTTGCTCAGGAGAAAATCCTGAGCGAAAAGGCCATATCTGAAATCAAACCTTTGCTGAACGATATGGCGGAAAAGGACGTTTATGACCTGCAGGAGATTTTCGTCCTGCTGTTTGACCGTTCGCGCACGCTTTCGCTCAACCTGTTTGAGCATGTGCACGGGGAAAGCCGCGACCGGGGTCCGGCAATGGTTGATCTGCTTGAAACCTATCGGGCGGGTGGTCTTGATCTTGATTCAAGCGAACTGCCCGACCATTTGCCCATATTGCTGGAATTTCTGTCCACTCGCCCCATTGAAGAAGCACGCGAAATGCTTGGGGAAGCAGGGCATATTCTGGTGGCCCTCACTGAACGCCTGAGACGACGCAACAGCAATTATGCGCCGGTTCTGGCGGCTTTGGCCGAATTTGCCGAAGCGGAGGTGAGCGGGGAATTGGTGAACGAGTTACTCAGCGTTGCCGATGATGACCCCGAAGACCTCAAAGCCCTGGACGATGTGTGGGAAGAGGCAGAGGTGACCTTTGGACCGGACCCCAATGCGGGCTGTCCTGTTTCCCGGGACATGCTGGCAAATATGGATCCCGCCACGCCAAATACGCAGCCGGGCTTTGCCCCTGTAACGAAACATTAGGAGGCAAAAATGCACCAGTTTTTCTTTGGAATTTATCCCTATATTGCCCTGACCGTTCTGGTGGTGGGCTCAATCGCAAGGTATGAACGCGACCCTTACACCTGGAAGTCCAGCTCATCCCAGCTCTTGCGGCGAAAGCAGCTTATCTGGGGGTCCATACTGTTCCATGTGGGCGTTCTGGCAATCTTTGGCGGGCATCTTGTGGGATTATTGACCCCGATTGCCATCTGGGATGCTCTTGGGGTGTCCCATGAAACCAAACAGATGATTGCCATTGTGCTTGGTGGCACGGCGGGAATCATGATGTTGATTGGCGGCCTTATGCTGGCCCATCGGCGGCTGTTTGATGCGCGAATACGCGCCTCAAGTTCATTCGCCGATACCATGATTTTGCTGCTGCTGATCGCACAGGTCACTCTTGGTCTGATGACGATATTTGTCTCCCTTGGCCATCTTGATGGCAAGGAAATGGTCAGGTTCATGTCCTGGGCGCAAGGGATATTCCTGTTTGATCCCAATGCGGCGAGTTATATTGACGATGTGAATATTATCTTCAAACTGCACATCTTCCTTGGGTTGAGCATTTTCCTGCTCTTTCCCTTCACCCGTCTGGTTCACATGCTTTCCGCTCCGGTTCGCTATTTGTGGCGCGGGGGCTATCAGATTGTGCGCACTCGTAAAGGAAAAGGCTAATGACGTCGCCAGATTCAGTTGCACGCAATATCAGCGTCAACGGAGAAGAAATAAGCTCAGCGGCAATTGCCGCTGAGACACAGAACCACAACGCCCCCCCGGACAGGCCGGGGGATGCCTGGCGCACCGCAGCGCGCGCGCTGGTTATCCGCGCGCTGTTGCTGCAGGAAGCTGCGCGCCTTGGCTTGAAACCCGAGCCGCAGCTTATCAGCGGCGACAAACTGGAAACGGATGAAGAAGCGCTTATCCGGGGTGTATTGGACAGGAAGCTGGAGGCAGCGGACGTCAGCGAAGCGGATTGCCGACTGATTTATGAACGCCAAACAGACGTGTTT